>JANNHX010000408.1:0-10007 GCA_031404615.1 Chloroflexota bacterium | reverse complement strand
GAGGATGGTGAACAGCTCGCGCAGGTTGCGCCAGGGGATGACGTGGACGCCCCAGGACTCGCGCTGCGCGCGGAGGATCTCGAAGACCTCCGGGAAGGCCGAGTCGTCCGCGACGACGTTCGCGGGCAGGCCCCGGCTGGCTATGGCGGCGGCGACCGCCTCGTTGTTGCCGACGTGGCCGACGCACACGATCATCGGCCGCCCGGCGTCCTTCCAGCCCGCGACCATGCGATCGATCCCGTCGCCCTCGATGCTGCTCGCCAGCTCGTCCATCGGCCCCGACGGGAGCCGCATCAGCTCCACCATGTAGCGCGCGTACTCGCCGTAGGCGCGGAGCGCGAGCCGGGCGACGCGAGGATGTTCCGGTGGAAGCCCCAGGACATGCCCGAAGTTGACGTTGGAGAAGCGCCGCTTGGCCGGCCAGGCGAGGTACGCCAGCTGATTGCCGCCGCCGATCACGGCGCGCGAGATCGCGGGCGGCGTGTACGCGAGTACGGCGGACATCGACCGGTAGGCGATGACCGCCGCCTTCTCGACGAAGCGGGGTGGCGTGGTCTCGAGGCGCTTGTGCGGCGCCTCGAGACCCTTGCGCTGGGTCACTTGGTGGCGGTTGCCTTCGTGCGTGCTGCCGTCGCCAGGGCCTTGGCGTCCTTCCTGGACTCCTCGTTGCCCGTGAGCGTGTCGTTGTCCTCGCCCCGGATGAAGGCCTCCAGCCGCTCGCGCGCCACGTCGTCGTGGAGCTGCATCGGCGGCGACTTCATGAAGTAGGCCGAGGGTGCGACAAGCGTACCCGAGAGGCCGCGATCGAGGCCGATCTTCAGGCACCGGATGGCATCGATGATGACGCCGGCGCTGTTGGGGCTGTCCCAGACCTCGAGCTTGAGCTCCGCCTTGAGCGGCACATCGCCGAACGTCGTGCCCTCCATGACGATGTAGCAGTACTTGCGGTCCTTCAGCCACGGCACGTAGTCGCTGGGGCCGACGTGGATGTCGCCCTCCGCCAGCTCGTAGTCCAGCATCGAGGTGACCGCGTTGGTCTTGGAGATCTTCTTGGACTCCAGCCGCTCGCGCTCGAGCATGTTCATGAAGTCCGTGTTGCCGCCGAAGTTCAGCTGGTACGTCCGGTCCAGGCGGACGCCGCGGTCCATGAACAGGCGGGTGAGCACGCGGTGGGAGATCGTCGCGCCGACCTGGCTCTTGATGTCGTCGCCGATGACCGGCAGGCCCTTCTCGGCGAAGCGGCGCTGCCAGTAGGGCTCACGCCCGATGAACACCGGGATGGCGTTCACGAAGCCGACGCCGGCCTGGAGCGCCTGCTCCACGTACCACTTCGTGGCCTCCTCGCTGCCGACCGGCAGGTAGGAGACGACGAGGTCGACCTTGCGATCCTTGAGGATCCCGACGACGTCCGCCGTGGGGCCCGGGGCCTTCTCGATCACCTGGGACAGGTACTTGCCCAGGCCGTCGTGGGTCATGCCGCGACTCACGGTCACGCCCATGTGGGGCACGTCCATGAACTTGATGGTGTTGTTCTGCCCCGAGAAGATCGCCTCGGAGAGGTCCTTGCCGACCTTCTCCCTGTCGACGTCGAAGGCCGCGACGAACTCCACGTCGTTGATGTGGTAGTCACCCAGCTTGACGTGCATGAGGCCCGGGATCGTGTCCGTGGGCTGCGCGTTCTCGTAGTAGTAGCGGCCCTGGATGAGGCTGCTGGCGCAGTTGCCGACGCCGACGATGGCGACGCGGATCTTGCGGTCGGCCTGCGCCGCCGCCGATTCGTTCTGGGTCATGAGGTCTCCAAGTGACGCCGTCTAGCCCTGGGAGGACGCCTGCCGCAGGGTGACGACGATGCGCTGGATGGTGGTGATGGTCGCGAGGACGGCGATCGCGGCGAGGCTCCAGAAGAGCCAGACCTGGCCGGCGAAGGGCCGGTCGACCGAGATGCCGAACGGGAGGTCGAGCGCCTCAAGGACGAGCAGCGGGTTGGCCGTGCCGACGATGCCGGTCAGGACCATGCCCAGGGTCAGGATCACGAGGCGGACCTCACGCGGGGCGAGGCCCACGGCGGCCATGCCCTTGCCTGGCGCGATGCCGAGGCTCTCGGACCGGGCCCGCGTGTAGCTGACCATGAACGCCGACGTCATCGCGATGGCAGCCAGGACGACACCGAGGTCGAAGTCGACCGCGACGCAGCCGACGATGATGCCGATGTAGACGACGCCCTCGCCCCACCGGTCGAAGACCGAGTCGAGGAACGCTCCGGCCTTGCTGGCTGTGCCGGTCGCGCGGGCGACCATTCCGTCGAACATGTCGAAGATGCCGCCGAAGATCACCAGGATCCCGGCGAGGAGCCAGAGCTGCGCGCCCGCGGCGACGGCCGCGACACACGCGATGAGGAAGCCGATCAGGGTGAGGGCGTTTGGGGAGAGGCCCAGTTTGGCCATCCCGCGACCGATGGGCTCGGCGAGGCCCCGGACCCTGGCCCGCAGCTCCGGCGAGACGAACGAGCCGCTCACGATTCCTCCCCCGTCCTGGCCCGGGTCGACTCCAGCCCGAGTGCCTGGGCCTGGCGGGTGGCGAACATCGCGAATGCCTCCGGCTCGATGGTGTGGATGGTCTCCCGACCCTTCCGGCGCGCGGAGACCAGCCCGACCTCACGCAGCTTGGAAAGGTGCCAGGAGACGAGAGGCTGGGAGAGCCCGACGCGGTCGATGAGCTCAGTGACCGTGGCAGGGCCCTCCGCGAGCACGCGGCAGATCCGCAGCCGGTTCACGTCCGCCAGCACCTTGTGGAAGCGGCGCAGCTCGCGGAGGTCGTCGGGCTGGTCGACGGCCGCTGCAAAGGTGCTCCGGATCCGCGCGGGGGAGGGGGACATTCGCGGTGGAACCTGCGATGGCGGTTGACGTCCCGACGCATCAACGCCGGTTTATATCAACGGGCGTTGATGCTATTGAGCCGTGGCACCGATGTCAACACCAGATTTCGCGGATGTCGACGGACTTCGCGGACCGAAGTCGGATTCGTCCGATGGCGGGCAGGTGCCAACGGCCCGGGCCATCGCAACTCCCGGTCCCGGACCTTGTACCCCAAGGGGAACCATTGCGGATCCCTAAGACATCGTGACTTTCATCGCCATTTGGCGTGAAATCTTAGGTGAGGTGGTCGCCTCGGCGGCCCCTGGCCACACATTCGCAACCGGGTACACGTCCCCATGATCTATGACCTCACCATCAGCGCGATCGTCACCCTCATCGCCGTCGCCCCCATGGCCTTTGCGGCCTGGTACGACGGTCGGCAGGTTCCCGACACCGACGCGTAGTCCCCGACCCACCTCGTCACGCCATGGGCGCCTCCGGGCCTCCGGGCCCCGGGCCCCTACCCTCTACACTCGGGGGGTGGACCGGCTCTCGCGGCGTGATGCTCCTGTTCTCCTTGCCATCCTCGGGACCGGGGTCTTCCTCGCCGGCCTTGAGCTGATGATCACGGCGGTGGCCCTCCCGGCCATCGTCACGGACCTCGCGACGTGGACCCGCCTGCGCGAGGCCTCCTGGATCATCAACGGGTACCTGCTGGTCTACGTCGTCACCATGCCGGTGGCGGGACGGCTGGCGGACCTCTACGGCGCCCGGCGCCTGTTCCTGTGGTCCCTCGTGATCTTCACGCTCGGGTCCCTGCTCGCCGGCGCCGCCCCCAGCCTCGAGCTCCTGATCGCCGCGCGCCTGGTGCAGGCGGTCGGCGGCGGCGCGCTCGTGCCGGTCGCCACCTCGGCGGCGTCCCACCTGTTCACCGGCGTCTCGCGGCCGCGCGCGCTCGGCGTCGTCGGCGCCCTGACGTTCCTCGGCATGGCGGCGGGTCCCGTGCTGGGCGCCGCGATCCTCGGCGCGCTCCACCCGGAGGCGGCGCTCTCGCGGCTGGGCATCGAGCCGACGTCCGCCGCGTACGGGTTCCTCACCCCGGCCTGGCGCTGGGTCTTCTACGTCAACGTGCCGGTCGGCCTCGTGGCGCTCGTCGTCGCCTGGGCCGCCAGCAGCGGCTGGGAGACGCCGCGCCGCCGCGGTCGGGTGGACCTCGCGGGCGCCGTCCTGTTCTCGGCGTTCCTCGTGGGCTCGCTGGGCGCCCTCACGCTCCTGGGCTCGCAGGCGGGCGCGGGGGAGGCTGGCCTCGATCCGGCCACGATCTCGCTCGTCCTCGTCCTCGTGGCGGCTGTTGCCGGACCGGTCACGATCCTGCGCGGCCTCCGGACCAGCGATCCATTCCTGGACCCGCGCCTCTTCCGCTCCGCCTCGTTCTCGTCCGCGGCGCTCGTCTCGCTGCTCACCGGGTACGGCTTCGCGACCGCCATCGTCGGTGCGGCGGTCTTCGTGGACCGGGTGCTCTACGGCGGCCCCGACGAGCAGCGGCTCGCGCTAGGCGCGCTTGCGGGCGCGACGGCCATCGGCGCGCTGCTGTCCGGCTTCGCGGTCCGGGTCCTGTCGCTCAAGGCCGTGACGCTCCTGGGCCTCGGGATGAGCATCGCCGGCCTCGTCCAGATGGCTGGCTGGACCCCGACGACCACCATCGAGAGCGCGGCCCTCTCGCTCGCCCTGTTCGGGGGCGGGTTCGGGCTCACGGTCACGCCACGGTCCACCGCTGCCGTGGAGGCGGTCGCGGTCGAGGCCTACGGCATCGCGAGCTCGACAGTCACCGTCGCCCGGATGGTCGGCATGGCAGTCGGCCTGGCGATCCTGACCGCCTACGGCTCCACGACCATCGACCGCCTCTACGACCAGGTCTACGCGTCGGCGGACGCCTACCTCCAGTACGTCCCCGAGGCGCTCCGCAACCGGCCGTTGCGCGACGGCCTCGTGGTGGAGGCGCTGGAGCAGTGGGCCGCGGGCGAGGCGGCCCGGATCATGGTCGGCGTCTTCCTCGTCGCGGCGGTCGTGACGGCGATCGCGATCCCGCCGTCGCTCCTCCTCGGCCGGCGGCGGCGTATGCTCGCTCCCGATGGAGCCCCTGCGCGCGAACCCGTCCCCGAGCCCTGACGCGGACTGGCCGCGGATCCGCGGCGTCGCCTGGACCGCCGGCGGCCCGCGCAGCATCGACGGCCGCGACGAGCTGGCGACCGTCCTCCAGGACCCCGACGCGGCGCTGTGGGTGGATGTCACGGCCCCGTCGCACATCCAGGTCAACGACGTCGCTGACCTGCTCTCGCTCCACCCGCTGATCGCGGAGGACATCGCAGAGAAGAACCAGCGGGCGAAGGTGGAGGAGGTCGAGGGGACGATCCACATCGTGATGTTCGCCATCGCGTACGAGGGCGAGATCACCGAGACCGAGATCGACCTCGTGCTCAACCACCGGTCGCTGCTCACGGTCCACGAGCCGGCCTGGGACCCCTGGGCGATGCCGCAGCTCCGCGGGGACCCGGCGCAGCTCCTGAAGCGCGGGCCGGACTTCCTGCTCTACGCGCTGACGGACGGGATCGTGGACGGCTACTTCCCGGTGCTCGACGCGATCGAGGACGAGATCGACGCACTCCAGGACGACGTCATCGCGAATCCCAACACCTGGACGCTGGAGCGGCTGTTCGCCCTCAAGCGCCAGCTCATCGGCCTGCGTCGCGCCATGTCGCCCGCCCGAGAGATCTTCAACCAGCTCACCAACCGCGACCTCGCCCTGGTGAAGCCGGAGCACATCGTCTACTTCCGTGACGTCTACGACCACCTGATCCGCGTGACCGACGAGCTCGACACCGACCGCGAGCTCGTGGCAGGCACGCTCGAGGTCTACCTCAGCACGATCAACAACAACCTCTCGACGATCATGAAGCGCCTGACGGGTGTGACCGTCATCCTCGCGGGCATCGGGGCCGTGGGCGGGCTGTTCGGGATGAGCGAGGCCGGCACCGCGCTCGCGGGTGGCGAGGCGGGGGGCTTCTGGCTCGTCGTGGGCCTCGTGCTCGTCGGGGCCGCACTGACGGCGGTCTGGCTCCGCCGGATCGGCTGGATCTAGCGGTCCACGTCAAACGGCGTCATCCGCACTTCACCGGCCTGGCCCTGGGCACCGAGTCCTTCGGGTCCGCGTCCGCGACCGAGATCAGGGTCGCGCGCAGCTGGGTCTTGCCGGGCGTGCCCTTGGGCCCCTCGGAGGTCTGGAGCCACATCTCCTCGCTGGTCGCCGCGAGCGGGCCGTCGAGGCTGGTCGCGTGCAGGAAGTAGTTGCGGATCTCGTACAGGTAGAGCTTGAAGTCGCTCGTGTAGACCATCACGCTCATGCCGACCATCTTCTCAGGGTTCTTCTTCTCGATCGCCCAGTGGTAGATCGGGCCGAACATGCCGTCGCGGGCGTGGCCGTACAGGTATGTCGCCCGGCCCTCGCCCGGCTGGCCGAACGCATCCTTCGACGCCGAGTTCGCCGTGTGGAGGTACATCGCGACGTTGCAGTACGGGTAGCCGTCGTTGCCCTTGATGACCGGCATGTCGATGTTCAGCGCCGGGACCACGACGCGGGTGGCCAGGGCGCGGGCGGGCTTCTTCGTGGGGTCGGGCTTGATCGATGCCGGGGTCGTGCCCTCGGGCGTGGCGCTCGGCCTTGCGGAGCCGGAGGGTTCAGGCGACGGGCTGACGTCGAGCGACGGCTCGTCCGAGGGGGAGAGCGTCTCGACGACCGCATCCTGGCTCGGGGAGGTGGCGACGCCCGTGGTCGCTGGATCCGCGTACGAGAGGAGCCCCGCGGTCAGAAGGACGACGCCGGCCGCCGTGAGGAAGGCGGGGACGAGCCGTGTTGCGATGAGATGGAAGATCGACGTCATGGGGGGGCGAATCCTAGTGCAGCACGGAAGACCCTGCTCTCAACCGTTCGTGCTGGTACGCTCGAACGGATGGGTGGGAAGACAGCGATCGCACTGGGTCTCGTCGCCGGCCTCGTCGCCGGGGGCCTGATCGTGGGCGGCGTCATCGCGCTTGCCCCGGTTCCTGGGACCGCGGCGCCGTCGACGGCGCCCTCGCCCGAAGCGTCCGTGGCACCGCCGGCCTCCGAGGCATCGCCCGGCTCCGCGCCGGCTGGTTCCGAGGGCCCCTCGGGGTCCGCTGCGCCCGGGTCCGCTGCGCCCGGGTCCGCTGCGCCCCTCGAGCCGTCCGCGTCCAGCGTCGCCGAGGCGTTCGGGATCGGGGAGCCCGCGCCGGCGCTCGTGCTGCCGCTCGTCGGTGGCGAGACGATCGATCTCGCGAGCCTCAAGGGCAAGCCTGTCTGGGTGAACTTCATGGCGACGTGGTGCCCGCCGTGCCAGGACGAGCTGCCGCTGATGGGCGGGTTCGCCGCGCGCTACGAGGACACCGGGCTGGTCGTCCTCGCGGTCGACATCAAGGAGGACGAGGCCGTCGTCCAGGCCTTCTTCCAGGACATGAACCTGTTCTTCCCGGTCGCGCTGGACGCAGACGGCGCCGCGCAGGCCGAGTGGGGTGCCGTGGCACTGCCGGTCCACTTCTGGGTCGACAAGGACGGGATCGTGCGCGATGGGGCGTTGGGGGGCATCGGGCCGGACGTGATGGCCCAGGGGCTGCAGTCGATCCTGCCCGGGGTCACCGTCACGCCCTGAAATCGCTGCCTGGGACTGCCAGCCATCGCTGCATCGTGTCCCGGGCCCGATCGATGACCCCCGGTCCCACCCCGGGCCCGAATCCGGGCCCTCCCGAGCCTCCTATGTGACCAAGAGGCATAGGAGGTGGTCAGATGACGGCGTAGCCATGACTGCCAGTCCCACCCGGGTACGGGATCGAACGCGGTCCATTCGCGACCCGATCGACCAGGAGCGGACTCGACGCCGCGCAGGCAGGACCGTGGGCTACCCGGCGAAGATCGCGGCGGCGTCCCCGACGATCGTCAGCAGCAGGTTCGGGAACAGGCCCAGCAGGATCGTCAGCACCGTGCTGATCGCCAGGCCGCCCCAGACGAGGCGCCCGTGCCGCAACGTCGGCAGCTCCACGCCGGGGTCACGCATGAACATGTAGACCACGACCCGCAGGTAGTAGAACGCCGCGACCGTCGCGTTGAGCATCGTGAGGATGGCGAGGCCCGTCATCCAGCCGGCGAGCGGCACGGCGGACTGCCCGACCTCGACCGCCGCGAGGATCACGTAGAACTTGCCGAAGAACCCGGCCAGCGGCGGGATGCCCGTGAGGCTCAGCATGAACAGGGTCATGAGCCAGGCCAGCGCGGGCTCGCGGCGGACGAGCCCCGCGAACGTCGTGAGGTTGCTCGTGATGCCGGGCCGCTTCTGGAGCGCGGCGATGACGGCGAACGCGCCGAGGTTCATCGCCGCGTATGCCGCGCCGTAGTAGAGCAGCCCCTCCATGCCCCGCAGGTTCCCGGCGCCGAAGGCCGCGAAGCCCACCAGCATGTAGCCGGTGTGGGCGATGGACGAGTACGCCAGCATGCGCTTGACGTTGTCCTGCTGGAGCGCGACCAGGTTGCCGAGGGTCATCGTGAGCGCCGCCAGGACGACGAACACGATGTCCCACTGGATCGCGAGGTCACCCAGGGCGCCGGCGAAGAGCCGGATGATCAGGGCGAACGCCCCGATCTTGGGCCCGACCGAGAGGTAGCCCGTGACCGGCGTCGGCGAGCCCTGGTACGCGTCGGGTGTCCAGTAGTGGAACGGGACGGCCGCGATCTTGAACGCGACGCCCGTCGTCATGAATGCGAGGCCCATGCCGAGGCCCGGTGTCAGCGGGAACGCCCCGCTCGCCACCTGGCCCATGTAGCCGGCGACCGCGTCGGTGTTGGTCGTCCCGGTCATGCCCCACACGAACGCGAGGCCGAACAGGAAGATCGCGCTGGAAAACGACCCGAGCAGGAAGTACTTGATCGCGCCCTCGGTGCTGTACCCGTCCGACTTGTGGAAGCCGGCCAGGATGTAGCCCGGGAGGACCATCAGCTCGAGACCCAGGAACAGGATGAGGAGGTCGCCCGAGCCCGCGAGGAGCATCGCGCCCGACATCGCGAACACGATGAGCGCGGCGAACTCCGGCACGGGCAGCCCGCGTTCCTCGAGGTAGTCCGGGGCGAACGCCATCGTGAGGGCCACGATGGCGATGAACAGCAGGTCCAGGAAGGTCGTCAGCGGGTCGACGATGTAGGCGCCGCGATCACCCGCGGGGAAGCCCTCCGAGCCCGTCTGGCCGGTGACGACGACGAGCGCAGCGACCAGCGCGAGGCCCAGGAACGTGGTGAGGAGCGCCGGCCCCTTGCGACCCGGGAAGATGAAGTCGACGACGAGGATCGCGGCCGCGAGCAGGATCGTGGCGATGAACGGGGCGATCGTGACGATGCTGGCGGTGACGTTGGTATCCACGGTGCCCTCCTACCGCCAGAGCCCGAGGGCGATGGGTCCACCGGCATTGACGGCCTTGAGGGCCGCCTCCACGGAGCCGGCGATCAGATCGAGGATGAGGCCCGGCCACAGGCCGAAGACCACGACCAGGGCCCCCAGCGGGACCAGCGTGAGCGCCTCGACGGGCTTCATGTCGGTCAGGTGGTGGCCCAGGCCCTTGAGGAACTCGGAGAGGTCACCGAACACCACCCGCTGGAACATCCAGAGCAGGTAGCCGGCGGCGAGGATCATCACGAAGGTGGCGAGGACCGCCGCGGTGGGGTAGGCCACGAAGGTGCCCACCAGGGTCAGGAACTCGCCGACGAAGCCCGACAGGCCGGGTAGGCCCACCGAGGCGAAGACGAAGAACCCGAACGCGGCCGCGTAGACCGGGGTGGCGCTGCCGAGGCCGCCCATCCTGGCGATCGTGCGGTCGTGGGTGCGCTCGTAGATGATGCCCACGAGGAGGAACAGCGCGCCGGTGATGAGGCCGTGGTTGACCATCTGCAGGATCGCGCCCTGCATGCCCTGCTCCTGGAACACGAAGATGCCCAGGGTCACGAAGCCCATGTGGCTGCCGAGGACATCTCGCCCGAGGCCCTGCGCAGCCAGGACCGGAAGGCGTTCATTCCGCCGCTGCACGGCGCGCTGCTCA
>JANNHX010000407.1:0-5489 GCA_031404615.1 Chloroflexota bacterium | reverse complement strand
CGCGGTCGTGGTCGACGAATTCGGCGGAACCTCCGGCATCGTGACGATGGAGGACGTTCTGGAGCAGATCGTGGGAGAAATCCGCGACGAGTACGACACCGACGAAGTGGCGCCGGTCCTGCCGCTTCCCGAGGGGGGCTGGGCGGTGCAGGGCGGCGTGTCCCTTGCCGACCTCGAGAGCGAGCTGGGACACAGTTTTGCGCGGGAGGACGTCAGCACCGTCGGGCGGTGGCAGTGGAGGAGCTGGTGGGAATGAAGCGGTGAGTGGCTCACCAGAGGAAGAGGTCCGCGGGACCGCGGCGGGCCACCTCGCGTTCGAGGTCCTGCCGCCCCGTGGCCCCGCGCGGCCCCTCGTCGCGCACGTCTCCCACGCCGCGACCGTGGTCCCGCCGCTCGAGCGCGCCGGGCTCCTCCTCGACGACGCGGCCCTCGCCGCCGAGCTCCTGCGCAGTACGGACCGCCATACCGACCGCCTCTACGCGTGGATCCGCGACCTCGGCGGAACGATGCTGGTCAACCGCGTGTCGCGGCTCGTCGTGGACCCTGAGCGGTTCCCGGAGGACGACGCGGAGCCGATGGCCGCCGTCGGCCAGGGGCCCTCTACACCCGGACCTCGTGGGGCGCGCCGCTGCGGGACGACGATCCGTCCGAGCGCGCCCGGCTCATGGGCCGCTGGTACGTGCCGTACCACGCCGCGCTGACGGGGCTGGTGGGGCAGGCGCTGGCGACCTTCGGGCGGTGCCTGGTGATCGACGGCCACTCGTTCGCCACGGTGCCGCTTCCCGCGGAGCCGCTCCCGGCGGAGCCGGACCGGGACCCGGGCCGGCCGGATGTGTGCCTTGGCACGGATCCGTTCCACACGCCCAGGCGGCTCGTGACGGCGCTGCGGGCCGCGCTCGAGGCCGACGGGTTCCGGGTCGCGGTCGACCGGCCCTTCGCGGGCGCCCTCGTGCCGCTCCGCTGGTATGGCGCGGACGCCCGGGTGACGGCGGTGATGCTCGAGGTCCGGCGGGGCACGTACATGGACGAGTCAACCGGCGAGCCGCTCCCTGGCTTCGACGCGGTCGCCGCGGGCCTGGGGCGCGCGGTCGCCGGGGCGCTCGCCGCGGCGGGGTAGGTCCGCGGCGGCCGTTCCGCGTGCCGAGGTGGGCCGTCGGTATACTGGCGACCGTCCCTGACGGTACGCGCTCACGACTTCCGGGCCGATGTCGCGCCCAACGGGGCGCTCGGACCCCGTACCTGGAGCAGCGTCGCTCGTGATCGATCCAACCGCCCGAATTCACCCCACCGCGGATCTCGAGGCGGACGTGGTCGTCGGGGCGCGAACCGGGATCTGGCACCGGGCACAGGTACGGACGGGAGCCCGGATCGGCGCGGAGTGCGTCATCGGGCGGGACGCGTTCATCGACGAGGGCGTGTCGCTGGGTGACCGCGTGAAGGTCCAGAACCTGGCCCTCGTGTACCACGGCGTCACGGTCGAGGACGGCGTCTTCATCGGGCCTAACGCGATCCTCACCAATGACCGCTACCCCAGGGCCATCACGGCGACCGGCGAGCTGGCCCGTGCCGACGACTGGGTGGTGTCCGAGATCACGCTGCGGCACGGCTGCTCGATCGGCGCGGGCGCGGTCGTGGTGGCCGGGGCCGACGTCGGCCGGTTCGCGACGGTGGGTGCCGGATCCGTGGTGACGCGCAACGTCCCCGATCACGCGCTCGTGGCGGGCAGCCCGGCGCGCCGGATCGGCTGGGTGTGCGCCTGCGGCCGGCGGCTCGTGGATGCCGCCGGGGCCTCCGCACCCGCGGGTCACGCCGGCGACGCTCGATGCGCCACGTGCGGCGCCACCTTTGCCATCGACGGCGACCGCTGCGTCGCACGCTAGAGGAGGAATCGATGATCTCCATCTCACGGCCGGATATCGGCGCGGCCGAAGAGGAGGCGGTCCTCGAGGTCCTGCGCTCCGGGATGCTCGCCATGGGTCGCAAGACGGCCGCCTTCGAGGAGGCCTGGGCCGCCTACTGTGGCGTCAGGCATGCCGTCCTGATGAGCAACGGCACCGTGGCCCAGGAGGCCGTCCTTCACGCGCTCGGCATCGGGCCGGGTGACGAGGTCATCACGGTCTCGTTCAGCTTCAACGCGACGGTCAGCGTGATCCTCCGCGCGGGCGCCACGCCGGTCTTCGTCGACATCCGCGAGGACGACTTCTGCATGGATCCGGCCCAGATCGAGGCGGCGATCACGCCGCGGACCAAGGCGATCATGCCGGTCCACCTGTACGGCCTCATGGCGGACATGGACCCGCTCGTCGAGATCGCCGAGCGGCACGGCCTCGTGATCATCGAGGACGCCGCGCAGGCCCACGGCGCCGCGTACCGCGGCAGGCGGGCGGGCCAGTTCGGGCCCGCGATGTTCAGCCTCTACGCCACCAAGAACCTCATGACCGGCGAGGGCGGCTTCGCGACCACCGACGACGACGCCGTCGCGGACCGCCTCCGCCTGTTCCGCAACCACGGCATGCGCGTCCGCTACCAGCACGAGTCGCTGGGCACCAACTACAAGCCCACGGACCTCGCGGCGGCGATCGGGCTCGCACAGCTCGGGCGCCTCGACGAGCGCACGGACCGGCGCCGGCGCAACGCGGCCTTCCTCCGCGCGGAGCTCGGTGGCGACTACCTCGTCCCGTCGGCCCCCGAGGGTCGCGACCACGTCTGGCACCAGTTCGTGATGCGCTTCCCAGGCGAACGCCAGTCGGTCATCGACGGCCTCACGGAGCGTGGCATCGGGACCCTCATCTACTACCCGATCCCGATCCACAAGCAGGGCTACCTGCAGGCGTATGTCCCGGGCGCGGCGGACCTCGACCTCCCGGTCACAGACCGCCTCTCGGACGAGGTGCTGGCGATCCCCGTGCACCCGATCCTGTCGGACGAGGACCTCGCGACCATCGTGGGGGCCGTGCGCGCCGTCGCGACACCGGTGACCCGGTGACCGCCGAGGGGATCAGCGTCGTGACCGGCGACCCGCTCCGCCTCGGGCTCGTGGGTCTGGGCTCGATGGGCCGCAACCACGTGCGCGTCATCGCCGGGCACCCCGAGACGCGGCTCGCCGCGGTCGCGGACCTCGACGCCGACGCGCTCGCGGCGGTCACGGCCGGGACCGCCGCCGTGGGCTACACGGACCCGTTCGCGATGATCGCCGAGGCCGAGCTGGACGCCGTCGTCATCGCCGCCCCCACCACGTTCCACGGCCCGCTGGCCCACGCGGCGATCGCGCGCGGCCTGCCCGTCCTGGTCGAGAAGCCGCTGGCCGCCACGCACGCCGAGGCGCTCGCCATCGTCGCCGCGGGCCGCGATGCCGGCGTGCCGGTCCAGGTCGGCCACGTGGAGCGCTACAACCCTGCCGTGCTGCGCCTCGGCCGGCTGCTGCGCGAGGGCTGGCTGACCACGATCTACGCCATCGTCAGCCGCCGGGCCGGCCCGTTCCCCGCGCGCATCCGCGACGTGGGCGTGACGATCGACCTGGCCACCCACGACGCCGACATGCTGAGCTGGATCGCCGGCGAGCGGCCGCTGCGCGTGTACGCGGAGGTCGCCCAGCGCAAGCACGCATCGCACGAGGACCTGCTCTTCGGGCTGCTCCACTTCCCCTCCGGCGCCTCGGGGATGCTCGACGTCAACTGGCTCACGCCGGCCAAGCGCCGCCAGCTCGTCGTCATCGGCGAGGAGGGCATGTTCGAGCTCGACTACCTCACCCAGCGCCTGACGTTCACGAAGTCGGACCTCGCGAACGGGTCGCTGATCTCGGGCTATGCGCCCACCTTCACCGGTGACGTGCTGGAGATCGAGGTCGAGACCCACGAGCCGCTCAAGGCCCAGCTCGACGCCTTCGTCCACGCCATCCGCACCGGCGAGCGGCCGTATGTCGACGGCGAGGACGGCGCCTGGGCGGTCCGCATCGCCACTGGGCTCCTCGAGGCCGCCTCCACGGTGAGCCCGGTCTTCCTGGGCGGCGAGGCGTAGCGGCATGAGCATCGTCCGCCGCCCGTCCTCGGGCGCCTCCATGCTGGGCGGCTCCATCACGGTGCCGCCGAGCCCGTGCCTCCACGCCCCGGCCCGGCCGGTGGACGGCTGGACGGGCGAGGACGGGACCGCGGGCACGGTCGCCGTCGTCGGTGCGGGCAAGATGGGCCTGCCGCTCGCGGCCCAGTTCGCGAGCCACGGCTGGCGCGTCATCGCGGTCGACGTGAACCCCGCGGTCGTCGACGCGATCAACGCGGGCCGGTCGCACGTCGGCGAGGAGCCCGGCCTCTCGGACCTCGTGACGCGCGTCCACGCCGAGGGCCGGCTGCGGGCGACGCTCGACGCCGCGGAGGCCGCCCGCGCCGCCGACGTCGTCGTGCTCATCGTTCCCGTGATGCTCGACGCGGACCACCAGCCCGACTACCGCTACATGGACCCGGCGGTCGCCTCGATCGCCCCCGGGGTCCACGCCGGGAGCACGGTGATCTTCGAGACCACGCTGCCCATCGGCGACACGCGGAAGCGGTTCGCGCCCGCCCTGGAGCAGGCCTCGGGGCTCGTCGCGGACCGCGACTTCTCCGTCGCCTTCTCGCCGGAGCGCCTGTTCTCCGGCGCGGTGCTCGCGAACCTCGCCGCGTACCCCAAGCTCGTCGGCGGGATCGGCGCGGCGTCCACGGACCGGGCCGCCCGGTTCTACGCCTCGGTTCTCGACGCCGAGGTCGTCGCGATGACGTCGTCCGAGGCCGCCGAGTTCAGCAAGCTCGCTGACACGACCTACCGTGACGTCAACATCGCGCTCGCCAACGAGTTCGCCAACTACGCCGATCGGATCGGGGTCGATGTGACCGAGGTCATCGACGCGGCCAACAGCCAACCCTACAGCCACATCCACCAACCGGGCATCGGGGTCGGTGGCCACTGCATCCCGGTCTATCCGCATTTCCTGCTCGATCGTGCGCCGGAGTTGTCGCTCGTCACGCGGGCGCGCGAGATCAACGACGGCCAGGTCGATGTCGCGATCGAGGCGCTGCGGTCCGCGCTCGGTTCGCTCGACGGGGTCGGTGTGCTCGTGCTCGGGCTGACGTACCGGCATGGTGTCAAGGAGCTCGCCTATTCGCGGGCGATACCGCTGATCGAGCGGCTGCGGGCAGCCGGCGCGCGCGTCTTGGCGTACGACCCCCTCCTGACCGAAGAAGAAATCCGCCGGACCGGCGCCGAGCCGTGGACGTGGGGCGTGGCTGCTCCCGGCGTGCAGGCCCTCGTCACGCCGACCGCCGACCCCCGCTGGACCGACCTCGATGCCGGCTGGTTCCCGGAGCTCAAGGTCGTCCTCGACGGCCGCAACAGCCTCGACCGACTCGCACTCCCGGACGGCGTCACCCGCCGCGGCATCGGCAGGCCGTAGCGGGCTCGATCGTCAATCGAGGTGACGCCGTACCACGACGGAGTGACGCTTCCTGGATCGCGCGCGG
>JANNHX010000406.1:0-7431 GCA_031404615.1 Chloroflexota bacterium | reverse complement strand
GCCCCACTGGAGCGCGTCCTGGCCCCACGTGTAGGAGGCGAGCAGCACGCCGCGACGCGTCGACGGATCCGGCGTCGGGTAGTTCATGCGCCGGATCGGCAGCTCCGTGACCGTCGCCCCGCCCAGGATGCCGTCCTCGTGCTCCCAGGTGCGCTCTCGGACCTGGAACACGATCTTGGTGCTCGCGTGGTAGTTGAGCTGGCGGATCGCGCGCTGCTTGCCGGGTGAGAACGGGGTCAGGGCCTCGATGGTCCGCAGCACCGAGAAGGGGACCGTCACGACCGCGTAGTCCGCGGTGACGGCGAACCGGTCGGCCTCGGTCTTGGCGTGGACGGTGACGACCAGCTCGTCCTGGCTCAGCGCGAAGACATTCGCCCCGAACCGGATGTCGTCCGCGAGCGACGGGTAGAACGCATTGGGCAGTGCGTCCATGCCGCCCGCGATCTCCTGCATGTCGGTGTACGCCCCGCCCAGGTCCTCGCGGAGAACCTCGACGAGCGAGTTGTGCATGTCCGCCTCGAGGAAGTTGAGGACCGTGAAGGCCTCGATGGCGCCGCGCGACCAGCCCTTCGCGCGCAGGAACTCGTAGAGCGAGTACTCGTCGTACTCGGCCACGACGTGGTCCCAGGCGGCGGCCCCCTCGCGTTCGACCAGCGTCCGCAGGTCGCCGATCGCCGCCTCCCACAGCGCATCTGCGGTCCGGCCGCGCTCGTGGTCCGCGAGCACGAACGGCAGGCGCCCGGGGTCGGCGTCGGCCTCCGCCTTGGTCATCCGCTGCCCGCCGAGGTGGACCAGGCCCCTCGGGTTGCCCATCACGAACGGGCGCATCGGCAGCCCGAACAGCTCGCAGTAGCGCAGCGTGAGGTCGTGGGCGCGCGCGATCCGCATGCCGCCGGCCTCGGCGTAAAGCCCGGGCGCGAACGGGGCGCGCAGCGTGTAGATCCGGCCGCCGAGCCGG
Organism: Chloroflexota bacterium; assembly: GCA_031404615.1. Classification (GTDB taxonomy): domain Bacteria; phylum Chloroflexota; class Limnocylindria; order Limnocylindrales; family CSP1-4; genus CAIXZV01. The sequence continues at coordinate 6,473 of JANNHX010000406.1, read as the reverse complement.
TTCTGGGCCTCGAGCACCGTGACCCTGTGGCCCTGCCGCTTGAGCTCGAAGGCGGCGACGAGTCCGGCCAGGCCCGCCCCGACCACAACGACGTGCTTGCGCCCCGGCGCGCCCGCGTCAAGCCCCTCGCGCGCGGTGTCGAGGACCTCGGGATCGACGGGCGTCGTGTCCGGCACCAGCTCGATCGGCTCGCTCACTGTCGGCCTTCCGCGAGCGGGATCTCGTTGCGCATCCCGGTGTGGATCGCGTAGGCGTTCTTGATCGCCGACTCGATCGCGCCCTCGACCCATCGGCGCGCCCGCCGGTCGCAGGCGTCGTTGGCGAACCAGACCCGGCCGACGGGCCGAATGATGTCGTCGTAGAAGCGCCCGGTCATCTCGAACGGCCGGAACAGCGGGCCGATGCCGCCGCCGTGGCGGTCCAGCGCCCAGTCGTAGCTGATGCCGAACTCGAAGCTCTCCCGCGCCTCCGGGTGGATCTTCGCGAGGTCCTCGAGGGCCTGGCTGATCCGCGACGACTCGTCGAGCATCGAGTACGCCATGGAGTCCTGCTCCCATGCGTAGGAGGCGATGATCACGCCCTTGGCGATGGAGGGGTCCTGGCCGGCCGGCGTGTAGACCACGTTCCGGATCGCGAGGTCGGTGACGGTGACGCCGTGGGTGATGGCGTAGTCGTCCGCCCACCAGCGCCGGCTGAACTGCATCAAGATCTTGTGCGCCCGGCCGTAGTAGACATTGCGGATCGTGTACCACTTGTCCGTGTCGAGGCCGCTGATCTCCATGTGCCGCAGGAGCACCAGCGGGACGGTGAGGATGCACTCGTCCGCATCCACCGCGTGCTCGTCGCCGACAGCATTGCGCCAGCGGACGGTGACGCCGTCCGGGCCCTGCTCCACCGCGCGGACCTCGGCGCCCAGGCGCGTGTCGTCGAGCAGCGATGGGGCGAACGCGTTCGACAGCGAGTCCGAGCCAGCGGTGATGAACTCGAGGTCGCCGAAGACGTCCTCGTGCCAGTGGCTGAACCACTCGACGAGGCTGAAGTGGTATCGACCCTCGAGGTTGAACAGCGGGCCCATGAGCGCGAGCGCGGGCTCGCTCACGCCCCGCTCCAGGAGCCAGCCCAGCAGGGAGTAGCGGTCGTAGCGCTCGATGAGCCGCTCCCAGCCGTCCGGCTCCGCGATCAGCTCGATGAGCGGCGCCATCGTCTCCTTGAGGATCTCGAGCGGCGCCTTGCCGCGCTCGTGCTCGGGCAGGCCGAAGTCGAACGAGTCGAGCGTCACCTCGCTGCGTCGGACGCTGCGGCCGTTGAGGTGGACGAACGTGTCCTGGTCGTCCATACCGAAGGGCGTGGTCGCCAGGTTGAACCGCTCGTGGATGAGGTGCTGGCCCAGCCGGTGCTGGCGGGGGAAGCGCATCGCGCCGAACTCGCCGTACATCTCGCCCGCGAAGCCGCGGTACGTGTGGATGCGCCCGCCCAGGCGGTTGCGGGCCTCCAGGATCGTGACCCGGTGCCCGGCCTCCTTGAGCAGGAGCCCGGCCGTCAGGCCGGCGATCCCTGCGCCGACGATGACGATGTGACGGGGAGTGGCGGGGCGGCCGGGCCGGCCCTCACGCAGGACGGAGAGAGGGTCGATCAGGGTCGGCATCGCCCTACGGTAACGAGGCGCCGCAAGCCCCTCTGGCGGTCGGCGCGCGCCTCCAACGTGGCACAGCTGGCTCGCCTGCCCCGTGGCTCAGCGGCGCTCCTGCCAGCGCTCGAACGCCTCGACGGCCACGGGGAGCGTCGGGTACATCCGCTCCTCGTCGATGACCTTGAGCAGGCCGCCGCGGAGCAGCTGCGCGCGCAGCTCCTGCTTGACCCGCGCCATCGCGAACACGACGTGGCGCGCCTCGAGGTCGTCCACGAGCTGGCCCAGCGCCTCCGCCGCGGTCAGGTCCAGCTCCACGATTGCCTCGGCGTTGAGCAGGAACCATGCGACGGTCTCCTTCTGCGAATCGACCGCGCGGATCGCCCGCGACCGGAAGTCCTGGGCGTTGGCGAAGCAGAGCGGCGCGTCGTAGCGGAAGACGACCAGCCCGCGGATGGTCTGCGCGTCCGGGTAGTCCTCGACGTTGTGGAGGCCTGCCAGCCCGGGCACCCGGCCCAGCACCGCGGCGGGCGGCCGGGCGACCCGCGCGAACAGCTCCAGCACGGACAGCCCGACCGCGACGAGGATGCCTGCCAGGACGTCGAACGCGATGACGCCGACAAACGCGATCACCGCGAGCCCCAGCTCCGTCGTCCGGAACCGGCCCAGCCGCGCGATCCCCTTGATGTCGATCAGCCGCAGGGCCGCGTAGATCACGACCCCGCCGAGGGCCGCGCGCGGGATCATCGCGATGAGCCCCGGCGCCGCGATCACCACGACCACGATGGCGGCGGCCGACACCAGGCCCGCGACCTGGCTGTGGGCACGCATCGCGTCGATGATCGCCGTCCGCGAGCCGGATGCCGAGAGGGCGTAGCCGCCGGTCAGGCCCGCCGCCACGTTGGCCACGCCGAGGGCGAGGAACTCCTGGTTGGGGTCGATCTGCTCGCCGGTACGGGCCGCGAACCCGCGCCCGGTCAGCGCCACGTCCGAGTAGGCGACGAACGTGATCGCCGCGGCGGCGCCCAGCAGCGCGGTCACGTCTCCCAGCCCGATCGCAGGCAGCGTCGGCACCGGGAGGCCGCTCGGGACCGGCCCCACCACGGCGATTCCCTGCGACTCCAACCCGAAGACCCACACGATGAGCCCGGCGCCCACCACGGCGATCAGCGTCCCGGGTGCGAGCGGCTTGAGCCTGCGCAGCGCGAGCAGGAACACCGCGACCCCGCCGCCGAGCACGAGGCTGATGAGCCGGACCTCGTCGAGGCGCCCGGCGAGCTCCACGACCCGCGAGATGGGCCCGGGCGCGGACAGCTTGATGCCGGTGATCGTCCCCAGCTGCGACACGATCATGATCACGGCGACGCCCGCCATGTAGCCGATGAGGATCGGCTGCGAGAGGAGGTCCGCGACGAACCCCAGGCGGACCGCCCAGGCGGCGATGCACAGCAGCCCGATGATCACGGCGAGGCCGGTGGACAACGCGAGGTAGCGCGCCGGGTCGCCGGCCGCGAGCGGCGTCACGGCCGCGGCGACCATGATCGCGGTCGCGGACTCCGGGCCCACGGATAGCTGCCGCGACGTCCCGAGCAGCGCGTAGATGAGCATCGCGACAACGGCGACCCAGAGCCCGCTCACGGGGCTCGCGCCGGCCAGCTCGGAGTAGGCGAGACACTGCGGGACCAGGTAGGCCGTGACCGTGATCCCGGCCAGGACGTCGGCGCGCAGCCACGACCTCCGGTAGGCCCGCAGCTGGGCCACGCCGGTCATCGGGTGCGTCTGGCGCGGCGCCTGTCCCTCACTCGCCATCCGTCAACCCCTGCTGCTCGGGAACGTCCTGTCCTTTCGGGACGTTGGACCCTCGGTGCCCCTCGTCATTGTCTGGGATGGTAGGGCCACGCGAGGCTCGCGGTTCGAGGTACGAGCAGACCGTCGCCCGCTCCGAAATGGCCGACCACCGATCCGGTAGACCCCTGCGGCACCGGAATTCCGGAACCCCCGGCCGACCTGGAGCACTGGCAGGACCGCGAGCCCGCTTCTCTCCTTGGCCCCTGTCGTGTGCATGCGCGCCCACGCGCCCACGAGGTTGCCGCCGGCCCGTACGCTGGTGCCCATGGAACCCCGCATCGGCCCCCGTCGTCTCGCAGCCATGACGCACGCTCGTACCGTGGCGCGCACCCCGCGCGCCGTCCTCGCCCTGTCGATCCTCCTCGTCGCCCTCGTGGCGGCGGCCTGTGGCGGCTCGGGACCCGGTGCGTCCGGCCCCGGAGCATCGGCGACACCGTCCGTCGCTCCCGTCACGACGCCCGAGGCCGCGGTCGCCGCGATCCGCGCGCGGACCCCCTGGTTCGACGGCATCGAGGCGCGGGACCCGGACCTGATCGGGCAGGCGGCCTCCTGGATCGCCGAGTCGACCGAGGACGGCATCCGCGTCACGTTCGAAGTCGGCTGGGGCGACTGCCAGGCCGGCTGCATCGACCGCCACACCTGGACCTGGGACGTCGCGAAGGACGGGACCGTGAGCTGGGTCGGGGAGGACGGCTCGGAGCTGAGCCCCGACCAGACCGCCACCCTGGCGTCTGCCGCGACGACGAGCGGTGTCGGCGGACGCGTCACCGGCGGCCCGACCTGTCCGGTCGAGCGCCCGGGCGACCCTGCCTGCGCCGCGCGCCTCGTTGCCGGCGCCATGCTGGTCGTCAAGGCCGCCGGCGGCACCGAGATCGCCCGCTTCACGACGGACGAGTCCGGCTTCTACCGGATCGCGCTGCCGCCCGGCGAGTACACGCTGGAGGCGTCGCCGGTCGAGGGGTTCATGAGCGGCCCCGCGCCGCAGCCGTTCACCGTGGCTGACGGCGCGCTGACCGTGCTGGATCTCTCGTACGACACCGGCATCCGCTGAGCGATCCGCTGAGGCGCGCGGCGCGGCGGCGCCTCGTGGTTCGGCGCGGCCGCGGGCCGCGCTACTTGATCAGCTGGACCCCGATCGCCTCGCCGTTGTACACGTCCAGGGAGCCGACCGGCCCCGACGTGATGTAGCGCACGAACCAGCCGGCGATGCAGCCGCTTGAGCCGTTGCCGGACACGAACGGGACCATCGGCGTGCCGTACGTCGGGGACGTGGACCTGGAGCAGTCCCCGCCGTTCTTGTTCGTGAACGACATGAAGTCGAGGTAGAAGGCAGCGATCCGGGTGACGTGATATTGGGCGTTGCTGCCGTTCCCGGTGATGCATTGGTGGTCGCAGATTGGAACGAGGACCACCTTCCCCCGGAGCCCGGCCGTATCGATCACATCGGCGACCTTCTTCTGGCAGTCGGCGCCCGTGTCGGTGTCGATGGCCACGGGGAAGGTATCGAACTGGATGGACGGCGGGTGGAGGACCTCCTCGCCGCAGTCGAGGTTCGGGTCGAGGTCCAGGAACATGAACGAGCCGCCGCCGGTCTTGCATAGCGGGACCACGTACTCGGTGCCGTCGGGATGGCTGGTGCCCGGGTTGCTCATGTACCACATGGCCTGCTTGGTGGGATCGTCGAACGGCTGCAGGAACCCGGAATTGCTGCACTCGGACGGGCTGACGGGCAGGACGAGCGGCAGGAAGGCGCCGCCCGTGAGGCGGCCCATGACGGCCGTCGCGTCCGCAGCCACGCCGATGGTGCCGATGCCGATGACCCGCCCGAACGTGGTGCCGACGTCCTTGGACCCGGTCACGCGCACCCCCTGCGCGCGCGGGGGCGGCGGCATGTCCGGCGCGAGGCTGCCGACCTCGATCCACTCGCCGGGCGAGGTCGCCGGCAGGCCGGTGGCGGCGATGGACTCGCCCTTGACGTTGGTGTAGTAGCCGATGTGGTCGGTGAGGCCGTTGGCGTCGGCGAGCTCGGTCATGGCCGCCGCGACATCGCCGTCATCCTTGGCGGTGCCGCCGAGCCGCTGGGCCAGGACGCCCGCGCCCGCGTGCGCGACGGCGTCCGCCGCGTTCTGCGTGATGCGCTGGTTGGCGTAGGCGTTGCCGGCCTCGAGCACGAGCGCCACGCCGCCGATGATCGCCAGCATCGCGAGGGCGGCGATGACGAGGATCTGGCCGGCCTCCCGGCCGTTCGATTGCCGGCGCGCGTGCGACGTGGTCACGACGGATTCCTCAAAGTGCCCTGCAGACCGCTCGCTCATGGCTGCTTCGGGCAGGCGGTGGCGGTGGGGAAGTCGGCGTTGGGGCAGCGGTACTCGACGCTGAGCACCGATCGGGCCTGGAGGGTCACGCCGGAGGCGAAGATGAAGTTGGCGATGAGCGGGGTCATCGGCCGGTAGGTTGCCTCGAAGCGCACGACCGCGAGACAGCCGACGGCGACCAGGTCGCAGGGTTTGTCCGTGTCGGGCCGGCCGTCGTCCTGCATCTGGAAGAAGGCGACGGTCACGCTCGGGTCGTTGAGCTCGACGATCTGGGTCTGGCCCTTGGCCCGCGCCACGATCGTGGGGATGTCCTGGTTCACAATCGCGAGGCGCGCGCCCTCGCGCGCGGCGTTGGTGAGCGTGTTGTAGGCGAAGACCGCCCGGCCGAGGTCGAACAGGGCGACCAGGGTCAGGATGAACACGGGCAGGACGAGGGCGAACTCCACGAGCGACTGGCCCGCCGACCGTCGGCGTCGTCGGGCGCGAAGGGCGGCCCACAGCAGGTTCACGGGGAGCTCACGTAGACGTCGCTGGTGCAGATGGCCGTCGCGCCGTTGCCGGCGGCGATGGACTGCGCCGTGATCTTGAAGTTGCCATTGGGAGCGCCCGTCGCGCGTTGGACCGTGCCCGTGAACTTGTTGGGGATGGTGCCACCCTGCCAGACCGCGTTCGCATCGTTGAAC
>JANNHX010000405.1:0-5943 GCA_031404615.1 Chloroflexota bacterium | reverse complement strand
CTGGGGTCGGGGCAGCTCCGTGTCCAGCAGCCGCAGGACCACGATCTCGAGGCCGAACCGGTCACGAGCGCCCGCGACGACCGGCTGCGCCTCCTGCCACCAGGGCGACTCGACCGGGAACTCCGGCAGCCTCCCCAGGACGGACCCATCGCGGGCGACGAGAACCACGGAGGCGCGGCGCTCGGGGATCGTCACGCGCCCGCTCGGACGTGGCGGCAGGTCAACGGATCACCTTCGGCATGGGCTGATGGTATCGGGGGTCCGGCGGATCGCCCCGGCGTAGCCCGGGCTGCGCGCAGATCCATGCGCGGGCGACCCTCGCCGGCCCGCGCGGTTGGCTACCATCGGCCCCAATCGCAGGAGGGGATCGCGCGTGCTCCGTCAATGGGTCTGGGCCCTGGCGCTGGCCCTTGTGATCCCTCTGGGATGTCTGCTGCTGGTGGGCGTGGCCGAGGGCCGCATGGAGGGCGACTGGCTGGCCGCCCTTGAGGCCGAGTTCGGGCCCGTCCCCGCGGAGAGCCGCGGCGAGGTCGCGCTCGCGACACTCTGCGCGGACCCCGAGTTCAGCGCGGACATTGGCGACGGCTGCACCGATACCCGGCTGATGGCGCTGCTCAAGCAGCTCATCGCCACCACGCTGATCCTCTCAGTCGCACTCGTGGCGCTCGCCGCGGTCGTCGCGGCCATCACCCGCGGCAGCCGGGAACGCATGGCGGCCATCCTCCGGCCGGCACTGATGCTGATGCTGGCCGGTGTTGGGGTGCTGCTCGGGCTCCAGGGTGCACTCGTGATCGGCGCCCTGTTCGAGATCCAGGTCGTCCTCCTGGGCCGCTTCTGGCCGTGGTTGCTGTTTGCGATCGGGGTGGCCGTCCTCGTGAGCATCCTCGGCGTCCTGCGTGCGATGACCGCGATGATCAGGTCCAAGCCGCTCTCGGTTAGCGGGATCGCCCTCGACCGCGAGACCGACGCGGTCCTGTTCGCGGAGGTGGACGCCATCGCGGGCCGTGTCGGCACCGCCCCGCCGGACGTCATCCTCGCGGGTCTCGAGCCCAACTTCTTCGTCGTGGAGACCACCGTCCAGGGCCTCGATGCGCAGCACCGGGGCCGCGTCCTCTTCCTGTCGGTGCCGCTTTGTCGCCTCCTCTCGCGTGCGGAGTTCGGAGCGGTGATCGGCCACGAGCTCGGCCACTTCCGGGGCGAGGACACCCGGTACTCGAAGGCGATTGCGCCCATGTACGCGGCCGCGAACGAGGCATTGGGAACGCTCTTCGCGGCCACCCGGGACCTATCCGGCCTGGTGATGATCCCCGCGGCCATGCTCCTGGGCGCCCTCTTCGGGACGCTCACGGCCGGCGTGGCCGAGGTGGGTCGCAAGCGGGAGTTCGAGGCCGATGCCGCGGGCGCCGCCGCTGTCTCCGCCGAGGCGCTCGGCATAGCGTTGCTCAAACTCCGAGCGACGTCCTCCTCCTGGGACGACACGGTCGCCGGGGCGATTCGCACCATTGCGTCCGGCGGCCCGATCCCGAACCTCGCCGCAGACTACGCCGGACGCGCGCGGGCAGCGGCAGCCGCCACGGCCGGGCAGGAGCACCCGATCCCGCACCCGTTCGACACGCATCCGCCCATCGAACAGCGTCTGTTGGCGCTGGGCTTGCCAGCTCTCAATGCCGCCGGGGCAGCGCCGACTCTGTCGCCGGATGATCCAGCGAACGCACTGCTGGGCGATCTAGACGACCTGGAGACCGAGCTGTCCGAGCGGTTCGAAGAGGACCTCCGGACGCACATCCACACCGTGGACGGCGAGTCGCGGGGAGACCCGGCCGAAAGCCTGCGCGAGGCCGCGGCAGCAGACCCGGGCGTGGCGGCCGTCGTGGCACTCATCGGCGACGGGCGCGGCCTGGACATGTCCCGGCCGTTCCGTCCCGGCTTGTGGGTCGCCGCCGCGGACCTTCGAGTTGAGGCCCATCCGGACGCGCATGCCTTCCTTCGGCTCGTGCCGGAATCTGAGCTGCCGGCCGGTGAGCAGCGCCTGGTCGTGGACGTGGCCCCCGCAGCAGGCACGGGTCCCGACACCTTGCCCCGAGGGACCTCGCTCCGCCTGGTGGGGATCAACGACGCTGAGCAACGGGCCAGCGGCCTCGAGGAAGACGTCTTCGTCATCGCCGAGGGCGGGGCGGATGGGTCGGGCCTGATCGTCGTGCGAGGCGTGGGACCGGTCGCGGTCGGGCACCAGGTGGCGGGCCTGCTCGTGGTCCCGGCGGGCGACCCCCTCGCCGCCACGGCCGGCCCTGACGCGGACCGCGTGGCCGCCGCGGTCGCTCTGCTCCGGGCGTCGTCACCCACCTGAGCCACCGCGCGCCTCATCGGTCCCCCCGCACGGCACCAAGCCCGGCGTCAGCGATGCGCCGCGAACGCCTCCGAGGCGGTCGTCAGGCGGGCGAACTCCTCGTCGGCGAGCACCAGATCCGCGGCAGCCGCGTTGGACTCCAGCTGCTCCAGCGTGCGGGCGCCAGGGATCGCGATCGTGTTCGGGTGCGCCAGGACCCAGGCCAGCGAGACCTGCGCCGGCGTCGCGCCGTGGGCGACCGCGATGTCGCGCACGGCCTCCGTGAGCGAGCCCATCCCGTTGGTCCGACGCCTCGGGCGCATCCGGCGGCGGAAGTCGCCGATCGTGTGCCAGTCCGGGTCGCCAGCCAGCAGCCCCTGCGCCAGCGGCGAGTAGGCAACCACGACCCGGTCGTGCTCGGCCGCATAGGGCACGAGATCCCGGGCCGGAGCCGGGTCCGCGAGGCTGAACCTCACCTGGTTGGCAATGACGGGCGCCCGCAGTGCTCGCTCGGCCGCGCGCCAATCGGCGAGCGAGTAGTTGGACACTCCCACGCGGCGGACCAGCCCCTCGGCCAACATGGGCCGGAGCGACTGCATCACGCGACGCGCGGAGACGAACGGGTTGGGCCAGTGGGCGTAGTAGAGGTCCAGGGCCCGCTGCTGCAGGCGGCGCCGACTGCCCGCGGCCTGCCAGGCGACGATCGGCTCCGCGGGCACGAGTGGCATGAGCTTGGTGGCCACGGTGAGCCGGCTGCGGTCAGCCGGCGACAGGTCCGCCAGCGTCTCGCCGATGATCCGCTCTGAGTGTCCCGGACCGTAGACCTCGGCGGTGTCGATCATGGTGATGCCGAGCTCGATCGCGCGGCGGAGCAGCCCGGGCGCCGTATCGCGCGCATACGCCTCGCCGTAGCCCCACTCGCGGCTGCCGAACTGCCAGGTGCCCAGCCCGATCCGCGAGAGGCTAAGTCCGTCGATCTCGATCGTTCGCATGTCAACGAGTCTACGGTCGATCGCGCATCGAGGCGCGCAGCTGGGCCCCGGCTTCTCGCCCGGCTACGAGCCTGCGAGCGGGTTCCGCCAGCGGATCTCCGTGAAGCGGGCGAAGTCGGTGTCCGTGGTGATGACCTCGGCGCCGTGCTCGATCGCCAGGGCAGCGAGATGGGCGTCCGGAACGAGGTTCCCCGTCGGCCGGTACTTGCCAACGAGATTGCCGAGCACCGCAGCGTGCTGATCGGTTGGCGATGGAACCCACACCACTGGCACGCGCAGCCAGTCCTCGACGTACGACCACGCTGCCTCAGGCGTCAACGGCCGCACGACGATCCTCGGGTGCGTCATCACGCGGACAAAGGCCGTAAGGGACTCCCAGGGGATCCCAACCCGACGGTCTCCGTTCAGCTGAGCCTCCAGCCACGCCGAGGCCGCCAGGTGCCTAGGCGAGTCCTCATCTGCCGCATAGAGCAGGACGTTCGCGTCGAGCAACATCAGCCTGAGGGCCGCTCGTCGAGAAGGTCCAGCACCTCGGCTACGTTGTCGATGCTGACGCGGAACCCGATCGACTCACTCCGCTGCCGGAAGACGGGGCGTTCCCCACGCCGGACCATCCCCGCGCGCGCGAGCTCGTTCAAGGCTTCGCTGAGACCGACGCCACGCTCCCGCCGCAACCGCTGGATCGCGGCAGCGACGTCGTCATCCAGGTTGACGGTCGTTCGCATGTCCGCGAGTCTAGCATCATGATGCGTTGTCATTGTCATCTCCATGCCGATCGGCCTCATCACTCGCATCTTCGCAGGATCCGCTCATCCGCCGCTCATCCGCCGCTCATCCGCCGCTCATCCGCCGATCGTGACAGACAGGTGGCACGGGAGTGCGCCAGGATGCAGGCATGAACTGGTTCAAGCGCACCCCCGCGATCGCCCTCCGGGAGCCCCACGCACGCCCCCTGGACGACCACGCTCTCCTCACCCCCGTCTTCGCCTGCTCCACCTGCGGTCGCACGGACCTGCCCGAGACAGGCGACTGGGACCCGCCGATCTGCCAGGAATGCGACGCCGCCATCAACGAGGATGCGATACGCGAGGCTGACGGTTCGGATCTCGGCTGGTAGACCAGCAACCCAGCATCCTGTATTGTTGGTCCATGAAGGTCACCTTGGACCTGGACCCGAACCTCTATCGAACGCTCAAGGTGGAAGCGGCTCGCGCGGACCGCAGCGTCCGGGATGTTGTGGCGGAGGCGATCACCGGCTGGCTGGAACGCCAGGAAGAGGACGAGGACCGGGCGTCCGCTGCGGAGGCACTGGAGGAGTACCGGCGTGACGGTGGGGTCGCAGCCGCCGACTTCTTCCGGCACCTGGCAGCAGAGGCTCGCACGGAGTACGGGTCCGGCGGTTGATGTCGGATCTCCCCTACCGAGTTGACATTGCGCCTCCGGCGGCTCGCCAACTCCGACGCCTCCCCCCGGGCGACGCGGCGAGACTTCGCGGCCCGATCCTCTCGCTCGGCATCGAGCCGAGACCGCCGGGTTCGACCCGCCTCGTCGACAGCGATTGGTGGCGCCTCCGAGTCGGCGATCTCCGCCTGGTCTACGCGATCGATGACGCTGGCCGCATCGTGGTGACCCTCCGGGCGGCGCGGCGAAACGAGAGCACGTACCGCCGCGGGTAGGCGGACGCCCTAACCCTCGTCGATCGCCGTCGCCTGGGACCAGACCACCTGCCAACGTCCGTCGCGGACCTCGTACAGGTCGATGTGCCAGGCACGGAACGGCGGGTTGCGGCTGCCCGCGGGTGCGACCTCGAGGACCGCCTGGTAGCGGATCACCGCCGCCGATCCGTGGACCCGCACCGCCATCTCGCCGGGCTCCCAGGAGACGTAGCGCAGGCGGCCGGCGGCGATCGCCCCGAGGTACGCGGCCTTGTCCATCGGCCCACCGGATGGCGTGATGAGCTGGAAGTCGTCGGCGTGGATGTCCGCCGCTGCCGCGATGTCACCCGCGACGAGCGCCCGGAGGCGGGCTCGCTCGATCGCTTCGAGGACACCGGGTTCGGTCGGCAGGCCGGGAGCGGGCGATTCGATCGTCATCGTGCGCGCTACGCTACCCCCTATGGAGCAGCTCCGGCATGGCTGAGCCTGCCGTCACTCTCCCCGCGTCGAGACCACCGCCAGCGCAAACGGCAACACGGGACCCGCGCCGTGCTCCCGGAGCAGGGACCCGGCGACGGTCAGCGTCCAGCGCGAGTCCACCAGGTCGTCAACCAGCAGTACCGGCCCGGGCCGCACCGCGGACGCGCGCACCCCTACCCGCCGCCGGGCGTTGGCCGCCTGTTGCGCGCTGTTGGCCATCTCCGCCTGGGGCGGACCCACCGACGACGTCAGGCTCGCCACGTACGGCAGCGCGAGCGCCGAGGCCAGCCGCTCCGCGAACGCCTCCACCAGCCCCGAGCGCGTGACCGAGGGCACGCACGTCACCCACTCGGGCGCGGGGTTCGGCCGCCACCGGCCCCGGATCACCTCCGTCGCGGCCCCGACCAGGTGGTCCTCGAACCGCGCATCGCGGTCGCGCCCGCGCCCACCCCCCTCCGAGCGCCCGCGCGCGACGTCCCTCCCCCACCCC
>JANNHX010000404.1:0-1669 GCA_031404615.1 Chloroflexota bacterium | reverse complement strand
AAACTGAAGTAAGTTCTGAAAATCTGACTCTCTCCCTCCCTATGACCAAGCTGCCTGAATCCATCCTGTTGCACGCGCAGTCGCTGCCTGAGGGCGGTGTGCTTTCTCCCAAGGAGTTCCTGCACCTTGGGAGCCGCGCGGCCGTGGATCAGGCATTTTCGCGTCTGGCCAGGGAAGGTCGTCCCAGATCACGATCAACGGCGCCTCGCGAGCCAGGATCTCGAGCAGAGTCCGGGCGGCCCACGGGATCTCGTTGCCCGGCACTGCGTCGTCGGACAGGCCGATCGCGGCCGCCAGGTGATCCGCCACAAGTTGACCGTCGCGTACTCCAGCGAGCACGCCGTCGAGGCGCGCCCGCGCGGTGGCGGCGTCGTCGACCTCGGCGATCCCCACCGCCCCATTGACGACCTCGCGCAGCGGCCAGTAGGTGATGCCGTCGCCGTACGAGAGGCACGTCCCGGCGACGACGCGGGTCTCCGGATCGAGCGCCGTCCGGAACTCGCTGACGAGCCGGCTCTTTCCGACACCCGCGGTCCCGAGGATCGTGAACAAGTGTGGGCGCCGCTCGTCTCGGACGTCGTCCCAGGCCGATTGCAGCTTTCGGAGCTCACGATCTCGGCCGAGGAATGGGCCGTCGGCTGAGCGGACATGGCCGGCGGGCCCGATGCTCGCGCCGATCAGCCGCCAGATCTGGGCAGCCCCGAGTCGCCCGGCGCCTGCGCTCACTGGTTCGGCGGTCACGGCGTCACGAACGTGGCTATACGTCTTCCGGCTCATGACCACGTCGCCCGCAGATGCGCCTTGGCCGAGTCGCGCGGCGCCAGTCACGGGGCCGCCGGTGACTGCTGTCCCGCCAGAAGCCCCGCCGCCGACAAGCACCTCGCCGCTGCTCACCCCGACGCGGAGCTCCAGCCCGAGGCCGCGCCGACCCTCGAGTTCGTGTGACACCGCGCGGACTCGATCCTGGAGCGCTACGGCGACACGCATGGCCCGCAGGGCATCGTCCTCGTGTAGGCGAGGGATGCCGAAGAAGGCCAGGAATGATTCGCCGATGCCAGGTTCGACCGTGGCGCCGTGACCCTCGCAGATCGTCCGGAGCTCGGCGAGCGGCCCCGTAAGCGCCGCTCGAGCCTGCTCTGGGTCGACGTCGTCATCGGCAACGGAGGTCACGCTTAGGTCGGCCGACAGGACCGTCACGAGTTTGCGAACCTCGTGCGTGGGTCGGGCCCCGGCGTTATGGCCGATCCCCGGCGCGGGTCGACCCGACGACTCGATGACCTCACCGCTGCCCGGATCCGAAGTCGACGGACCAGACGCCGGTTTGCGTTTCCCCTCGATCACCTCGAAGAGACGGTCAACATCGAATCGCCAACGGTTGTCGCTGATCTCGAGGGCGTTGCGACGTGCGAAGGGCGCCAAGGTTGGCGGCAGTTCGTCGGCACGCGGCATTCGCGCCCCGCCGAGCAGTACTGGAACGATCCGCGCGCGACTCGCGAGCGCCGCCTCAAGTTCAGCGCGGACGTAGTCCTCAGGATCGTCGAGGCGTCGGGTCCCGTCGGCCCGGATCGCAGTCAGCCAGGTGGGCCCGATCAGGACGAGAGTGACGTCGGCCTTGGCGATCGTCGCGACCAGGACGTCAACGAAGTCGACGCCGATCTCGATGTCTTCG
>JANNHX010000403.1:0-5418 GCA_031404615.1 Chloroflexota bacterium | reverse complement strand
GGCATGAGGGCTCAGCGGCCGAATCCACGCACGAATCGGGTGCTGGAGGGATCTGGTCGGGGCGAGAGGATTTGAACCTCCGACCTCATCGTCCCGAACGATGCGCGCTACCAAGCTGCGCCACGCCCCGACCGAAAGTGCCCGCTGAGGGCCACGGGATGATAGCGCAAGATGGCGCTTCGTTCGAGTGACCCGGCCGGGCTTGCCGCTTGACACAATCCCGACCTGCTGACTAGGATATTGGCATCCGAAGGGGAGTACCCCTCCAAGCGCGTCGGCGTCAGTACGATCCACTCGTGGTGGATCCGCCGTCGCCAGTCGGCCGATAGAGCGCCGACTGGGGAAGACCATCGGGCTGAATCGTCCAGCCGATGAGGTCTTGTCCCGGTGTCGCCTGATCTTCTCCCGCTCGTCGTGCTCGGCGCCGTCGTGCTCGGCATGCTCGCGCTCGACCTGTTCGTGTTCCACCGCAAGGCGCACGAGGTCTCGCTACGCGAGGCAGCGGCCTGGAGCGTGGTCTGGATCAGCTTGGGCCTGGCCTTCGGCGTGTTCGTCTGGGCGACCCGCGGGTCCCAGGCGGGCGGCGAGTACCTCGCCGGCTATGTCATCGAGAAGTCCCTCTCGATGGACAACGTCTTCCTGTTCGCGATGCTGTTCACGTACTTCGCGGTGCCCTCGGTCTACCAGCACCGCGTGCTGTTCTGGGGCGTCGTCGGCGCGATCGTGTTCCGCGCGGTTTTCATCGTCGCCGGCGCGTCGCTGCTCGAGGCGTTCCACTTCCTCATCTACGGCTTCGGCATCCTGCTGGTCCTGACGGGCATCAAGATGTGGCGCGCGTCGGGACACTCCGTCGACCCGGAGAGGAACCTGGTGCTGCGGCTGGTCCGGCGCGTGATCCCGATCACGCCCGACTACCACGGCCAGAAGTTCTTCGTCCGCCACAAGGGCGCCCTGATGGCGACCCCGTTGTTCGCGGTGCTCGTGGTCGTCGAGACGACCGACATCATGTTCGCGATCGACTCGATCCCCGCGATCTTCGCGATCACGACGGATCCGTTCATCGTGCTCTCGTCGAACCTGTTCGCGATCCTCGGCCTGCGGGCCCTGTACTTCCTGCTCGCCGGGATGATCGGCCGGTTCATCTACCTCAAGCAGGGCCTAGCGGCGCTGCTGGTGTTCGCCGGCGCCAAGATCCTGGTCGCCGATATCTACAAGATGCCCGTCGCGGTCTCGCTGGGCGTGATCGTCGCGATCCTGGCGGTGTCCATCGGGGCCTCGCTGTGGGCGACCCGGCGCTCCGCCGGCGGCGAGGTGCAGCCCGCCATCCCGCCGCATGCCGAGACCGGGGAGACAGCCGCATGAGAAGGGGAACCATGAGCCTGGCCGCGCGGGTGAACCGCATCCTGCTCGTCCTCGTCACCGTCGTCGTCGTCGCCTCGATGACGTTCGGATCCGTCCTCTGACCGTCCCTCCACCCAGGACCGATCGACTGCACGAAGGAGCCGACCGATGACCCCCACAACCTCCCTCCGCTGCCCCAAGTGCGCCGGCGACATGGCGACCTACGAGCGCAGCGGTATCGTGGTCGACCAGTGCCGCGAGTGCCGCGGGATCTTCCTCGACCGCGGTGAGCTCGAGAAGCTGGTCGATGCCGAGGGCGGCGCCTGGGTAGGCCCCCAGCCCGGGGTGCCCCCGCAGGCCACCCACGCCGCTCCCGCGCAGGTCCTGGCCGCGGGCTATCAGCCGGTGCAGCAGGCCCGGGGCGATCGGCCGGGGCCCGCCCGGTACGACGACCGGGACCGAGATCGCGGCCGCCGCGACTGGAACGACGACGACGATCGTGACGACGTCGGCGACCGTGACGACCGGCGCCGCTGGGACGCCCAAGGCGCTCGCCCCCAGAAGCGTCGCTCGATCCTTGGCGGGCTGCTGGAGGGCCTCGGCGACTGAGCCGCGAATCCCCACGCGCCCGTCCGTCGGGCGCACCGAATCCATCCTGGCGCAACCACTCGGAGCAATCCACGTGCTGAATGACAGCTTCCGTCTCGGCAGGCTCCGGGGCATCTCGATCGGGGTGCACTGGAGCGTGGTCGTCATCGGCGGGCTCCTAGCCTGGGGCCTCGCCACCCGCATCCTGCCGACCGCCGCGGCCGGCCAACCGGCGGCCGCCTACTGGGCCGCGGGGATCCTGGTCGCCGCCACGTTCTTCGTCTCGCTCCTAGCCCACGAGCTGGCGCATGCCTTCTTCGCGGTCCGGGCGGGCATCCGGGTCGAGGGGATCACCCTGTGGCTCCTCGGCGGGGTCGCCAAGCTCGACGGCGACGCCCCAACGCCCGGTCACGACCTCCGGATCGCCGCCTCCGGACCGGTCGTGAGCGGCCTGCTCGGCGTCGGGTTCGGCGGCCTCGCGATCGGGCTGTCCACGGCCGGGATGGCGCCGCTGCTCGCCGAGGCGGCGACGTGGCTGGCCCGGGTGAACGTGATGCTCGCGGTGTTCAACCTGCTGCCGGGCGCCCCTCTGGACGGCGGACGGATCGTGCGCGCGGTTGCCTGGCGGCTCGGCCGCGACCGGCTGCGGGCGGCGCTCGTGGCGACGCGCATCGGGCGCCTGCTGGGCTTCGGCCTGGTCGCGTTCGGCATGATGGAGCTGATCGCGGGAGCGGACCTCGGCGGGATCTGGACGATCGTGATCGGCCTGTTCATGACCGGCGCCGCGGCCGCGGAGCGCGATACGGAGCTCACGCGCGACGCCCTCGACGGGCTGCTGGTGGGTGACGTCATGACCACGGAACCGCTGCGCGCGCCTTCCGGGATCACCGTGGACCTGTTCGCGGATTCGATCCTCACCCCAAGCGGCCAGACGGCGGCGCTGGCCGTCGAGGCCGGCGGAGAGGTGCTCGGCGTCGCCGGCCTCGCCGAGGCGTCGGTCCTGCGCGGCGGACGGCGCCGCGAGGCGCGCGTCCGGGACATCATGGTGCCGCTGGCCGACGTCCCGGTTGCCGCACCACACGACCTGCTGCTCCCGGCACTCGAACGCGCCGCGGCTTCCCCGGCCGCACGGGGCGCACGGGGCACGTACCTGCTGGTCATGGCCGAGGGCTCGATCGTCGGGATCGTGTCGGCCGGCGACCTCGCCCGGACGGTCGCGGCACGCGCGGCGGCTGCCACCCGCGGCGGGGCGCCCGAGCCGGCTCCCGAGGGTCCTGCGCCGCGGTAGTCGGCTGGGGGCGCCGGTCCCCGGCTGGATCGGGCCCAGCTGGATCGGGCCGAACGGGCAGTGAAAGGGCCTGCCGGACAACGAACAGGCCCGCCGGTCTCCCGGCGGGCCTGCTCATCCCCGTTGAGGATCAGTACTGGAACAGCAGCTCCCGGTACTTCGGCAGCGGCCAGAGATCGTCGGCCACGAGCAGCTCGAGGCTGTCCGCGACCTCGCGCAGCGTGTTCTGCGCCGGGATGACCGTGTCGCAGAAGACACGCGCTTCAGCGGGCACATCTCCGGCCGAGTGGGCTTCGTGCTGGGCATGCTCCAGGGCGTGGATGGCATCCACCAGCTGGTCGGCAAGCCCGGCCACGGTCTCGGTGACATGCGCCACGCCCTTGGACGAGCCCGCGGCGGCGAGCCGTCCCAGGTACGTGACGGCGGCCGGAAGGATCATCGTCCTGGCGATGTCCAGCGCGGTGTTGGCCTCGATGTTCTGGACCTTGACGTAGCGCTCCCAGTTGATGTCGGCGCGGGCGAGGAGCTCGCGCTCCGACAGGACGCCGAAGCCGCTGAACAGCGCCAGGGCCTTCTCGGTGGTGAGCGACGGGAGCGCGTCCACCGTGGTCTTGTTGTTCGGGAGCCCGCGCTTGGCCGCCTCGGCATGCCACTCCTCGGAGTAGCCGTTGCCCTCGAACAGGACCTGCTTGTGGCCCCTGGCGATCCCGGACAGGATGGTCCCGAGGCCCTCGAAGTCGCCGGGGGTGAGCCCGTCGAGCTCGTCGGCGAGCTGCTTGAGGGAGTCGGCGACCGCGGTGTTGAGGACGGTCTGCGGCCAGTAGATGGGGGCGGACGAGCCGACGGCGCGGAACTCGAACTTGTTGCCGGTGAAGGCGAACGGCGAGGTCCGGTTGCGGTCGGTGGCGTCCTTGGGCAGGTCCGGCAGCGACGTCACGCCGAGGGCGACGGACCCGCCTCGCGAGGACGACGACGCGGCCCCCTGCTCGAGCTGGGCGATGACGTCTTCGAGCTGGCTGCCGAGGAAGATCGACATGATGGCCGGCGGCGCCTCGTTGGCACCGAGGCGGTGGTCCTGGCCCGCGTCGGCGATGGAGGCGCGGAGGATGTCCGCGTGGACGTTCACGCCGCGGATGACCGCGAGCAGGAACGCGAGGAACTGGGCGTTGGCGTGGGGATCGTTGCCGGGGTCGAGGAGGTTCTCGCCCGCGTCGGTCGCCATCGACCAGTTGTTGTGCTTGCCCGACCCGTTGATACCGGCGAACGGCTTCTCGTGGATCAGGAACATGAGGCCGTGGGCCGGCGCCAGGCGGCGCATCGTGGCCATGACGATCATGTTGTGGTCGGAGCCGACGGACGTGGGCTCGTAGACCGGCGCCATCTCGAACTGGCCGGGGGCCACCTCGTTGTGGCGCGTCTTGGCCGGGATCCCCAGTCGCCACAGCTCGCGATCAAGATCCATCATGTACGCGAGGATCCGCTCCCGGATGGAGCCGAAGTACTGGTCCTCCAGCTCCTGGCCCTTGGGCGACGGGGCACCGAACAGCGTTCGGCCGGTCAGGACGAGGTCGGGCCGCTGCTCCGCCAAACGACGATCGACGAGGAAGTACTCCTGTTCCGGCCCGATGTTCGTGAACACCCGGCTGACCGTCGAGTTTCCGAACCAGCGCAGCACGCGCAGTGCCTGCTGCCCAAGCGCTTCCTGCGATCGCAGCAGCGGGATCTTGTGGTCGAGGGCCTCACCGGTGAACGAGACGAAGGCGGTCGGGATGGTCAACGTGACGCCGTTGGGCTCGACCTGGAGGAAGATCGGCGATGTGACGTCCCACGCGGTGTAGCCGCGAGCCTCGAACGTCGCCCGGATACCACCCGACGGGAACGAGCTTGCATCCGGCTCGCCCTGGAGCAGGTTCTTGCCGGAGAACTCGGCGATCGTCTGCCCGTCGCCGATCGGGTTGAGGAACGAATCGTGCTTCTCCGCCGTGGAGCCGGTCATCGGCACGAACCAGTGCGTGTAGTGGGTCGCGCCCTGGGCCATCGCCCATTCCTTCACGCCGTGGGCGACGGCATCGACGATCGCCGGGTCAAAGGGCTCGTGCCCTGCGATCGTACGGCGCAACTTCTTGAAGATCGGCCCTGCGAGGTACTGGCGCTGAGCGACTTCGCCATACGTTCGCAGTGTTGCATCAGGCCGTGTCGCG
>JANNHX010000402.1:0-10152 GCA_031404615.1 Chloroflexota bacterium | reverse complement strand
CTGGCCGCCACGGGTCCGGCGAGCGAGCCCGTGAGGTACCTGCGCGTGCTCGACGGCGCCCGCGGCCCCGGGATGGAGCGGCGGATCCGCTGGATGCTGCTTGCCGAGAAGGACCTGCGGGTCCTGGGCTCCGGGCGGCCCGTCGGCACGACCGCGGGCGCAGCCGATCCCGGCGCAGACCCCGGCGCGGGATGATTGTCCAGACCGGCTCCACGAACCCGCGCAGTCCGGTCCGGCGGGGCCTCCGGCTGCTCGGCCTGCTCACGCCGCTCGTCCTGCTCGTCGTCATCGTGGGTGCCGGGGTCCTGGGCCCCAAGCCGGAGCCGCCGGCCCCGGTCCCCTCGCTCGCTGCCGTCGCCTCGCTCGCACCGTCGCCGTCGGCGGAGTCGCCCCTGCTGGTCGCGGGGCCCGGCCCGGGCTTCCCGACGGTGGCCGCCAAGCTCGGCGTCCGCAACATCCTCGAGGCGCGGGCCGAGCTCGTCGCAGCCTCCGGGCAGCCGATCGCGGTCGCGGGGATCCTCGAGAGCGTCCTGGCGGCGGATGCCTGCGCCGCCGCGAAGGGCGACACCCGCGGTCCGCTCAGCCCACTCTGTGAGCGCCGGGCGCGGCTCGTCCTGACGCCCGGTGCGGCGCGCGGCGAGCCGCACCTCCACGTCCTGGTGCCGCCCGGCGTCCGGCTGCCCCCGGCGTTCGAGGACACGATCGCCGACGACCCGATGCCCGTTGTGATCGTTGGCCGCGGTCCGGCGACACCCTGCACCGCGGGCGAGCGCGGCTGCGGCCAGACCCTGACCGCGGATCTCGTCGCGTGGGCCGGAGGTGCGACCTTCGACCCGGGGCCGGTCTTCGACGCGGGACTGCAGGTCCCGCCGCCGGACATCGCGTACCGCAATCTCGCCGCGGCCGAGGCCCTGGCGATCGGCTGGTCGGGGTCGGTCCTCGTCGCCGCGGCCGTGCGGCCCGCGACCGTCGGGTTGATCGACCCGGAGGCCGCGGCCGCGATGGCCGCCGCGGGAGCCGTCCCCGAGGGCCTGGTCTGGTATGTCCGCGGGCTGGAGACGGAGTACGGCCCGGGCCGCTACCCGGCCGGCGACTACCCGCCACGCATGCTCTGGGTCGTCCTCGACGAGACCACTGGCAGGACCATCGCAACCGGGCTCATGGCGGGGTCCGAAGGGGCGCCGCGGACGGCGGCGACCGGCTTCGCGTTCCCGGCGGCCGTTGCGGGCCGGCCGGTCCTGGACCTCGGCGCGGCGCTCGCGGCGCGGGCATCCGGGGCCGCGGACTCCATCACCGCCGTCTCGGGCTGGTTCCGGGCGTGGGCCGACCCCGCGGCGTGCCGTCGCCCGATCGCAGGGCTGCCCGGGGGCGGCTGCCCGAGGACCGGCCTCCTGGTCGGCGGTCCGTGGTCCGAATCATCGGGCGGCGCGAGCGGCGGAAACGGACTCGTGGTCCATGTCGTGGTCCCGCCAGGCGTCGAGATCCCCGACCGGGCCGTGGGGCTCGACGTCGACGGCCTCGGCCCGCCACCGCCCGTCGTCATCCTCGGGCGGTTCGACGATGCCGGCACGCTGATCGTTGAGGCCGTGGCCTGGGCCAGCGGCGAGGTGGTCGCCACCGGGCACCAGGTGGCCACCGGCATCAGGCTCTCGCCCGAGGACCCGCTCGTCACCGACGCCGCCGCACGGCATGGCGCGCTCGCCGGGGCCGGCACGATGCTCCGGATGGTCCTCGCCCCGGGCAACGCCCTCGCCGCGATCGACCCCGACGCGGCGGCGCGCCTGCAGACGGCCGACCGGGAGACGACGGCGCCGCTCTGGTACATCCGTGGCCTCGACCACAGAACGGGCGCGGTGCGCTGGGCCGTCGTGGAGCCCGGCACGGGCCGAGTGCTTGCCCGCGACGTCGCCGGGTAGCCCCGCCCGAGGGTCAGTCCGCGGTGTAGGCGACCCGCCCGCCCGCGAGCGTGAGCCGCACGACCCCGCGCAGCTCGCGACCCAGCAGCGGCGAGTTCTTCCCCTTCGAGCGCAGCGAAGCCGGAGTCACGGTCCACGACGCATCCCGGTCCACGACGACGAGATCCGCGGGCTCGCCCTCGCGCAGGCCGGGCTCGACGCCCTGCCGCTCCCCGAGGAGCCGCGCAGGAGCCGTGGTCAGCGCCTCGACCGCGCGCGCGAGCGGGACGCACCCGGCGTCGACCGCGGCGAGCACGATCGGCAGCGCCGTCTCGATGCCGCTGATCCCGTTGATCGCCCACCCGAACTCGACGTGCTTGTCGACCTCGGTGTGCGGCGCGTGGTCGGTTGCGATCGCATCGACGGTCCCGTCCGCAAGGGCGGCGAGGCACGCGGCGGCATCCACGGCGGTCCGCAGCGGCGGGTTGACTCGGAGGGACGGATCGAAGGGGGCCGCGACGAGGGCCCCGTCCGTCCAGGGGTCGCGCGCTGCGCCGGCCGCGTCAAGGGCCTCCCAGGCCCAGCGGCGCGACCCGGCGATCCACTCGTCCGTGAATGCGATGTGGTGCGGGGTCACGTCGCAGGTGACCGGCAGGCCCGCGGCCTTCGCGGCCCGCACGTGCGCGAGCGACGCGGCCGTGGAGACATGCGTGAGGTGCAGGCGCGCGCCCGGGACGTCCGCCACGACGTCGGCGAGGAGCGCGATCGCCCGCGCGACGGCCACGGCCTCGCCGGCGATCGGCCAGCCCTTGAGGCCGAGGACGCTCGCGACGTAGCCCTCGGACGCCTCGGCTCCCTTGGTGAGCGACGGGTCCTCCGGGTGGTCGATGATCGGCAGCCCGAGCGCGCCCGCGTACGCGAGCGCATTGCGCATGAGCGCGGCCGCGTGGACCGGCGCCCCGTCGTCGGAGAAGCCCGCGACGCCCGCGTCGGCCAGCTCGCCGAGGGGTGCCAGGGTCTCGCCGCCCCGCCCGACGGTCACCGCGCCGTGAACCAGGACCCGGACCGGGGACCCGGAGGCCGCGGCGGCGGCGCGCACCCGGGCGACCACGCCTGGCTCGTCGATGGCCGGTGTCGTGTTGGGCATGACCGCGACGGTCGTGAAGCCGCCGTGGGCCGCGGCCGCCTGGCCGCTGGCGACGGTCTCGGCGTCCTCGTTGCCGGGCTCGCGGAAGTGTGCGTGGAGGTCCACCAGGCCCGGCAGGATCAGCGTCCCGCGGGCGTCGATGCCGTCCGCGTCCCCGCCCGTCAGCCAGGTGACGCGCTCCAGGACGCCGTCTCGAACCGCGAGCTCGGCCGCGCCCTCGCGACCCGCGGCGGGATCCACAGCCCAGCCCCGGATGACCTGGTCGGGGGCGACGTCGCTCACGCGTTCCCTCCGTGGTGCCGCGCGCCGGCGAGCAGGTAGAGCAGCGCCATCCGCACGGCGACGCCGTTGGTGACCTGGGCGGTGATGACCGAGCGCGGGTCCACCGCGACGTCGGCGGCGATCTCGACACCCTCGTTCATCGGCCCCGGGTGCATGACGACGACGTCCGGCTTCGCGGCGCGCAGCCGCTCCTGGGTGAGCCCGTAGCGTGCGGCGTACTCGCGCAGCGACGGGAGCAGCCCGGACGCCATGCGTTCCTTCTGGATCCGCAGGGCCATGACGACGTCCGCGTCCTTGAGCGCGGCATCGACATCGGAGGTCACGGTGAACCGCCGGCCGGCGGCACCCCGAGCTGCCCACGCCTCGAACCCCCTGAGGAGCGTGGACGGGCCGCAGATCCAGAGGTCCGCACCCATCGCGGTCAGCGTCCAGATGTTCGAGCGCGCGACGCGGGAATGGAGAGCGTCGCCCAGGATCACGACCTTGCGCCCCTCGAGCGAGCCTCCGGGCAGCCGCGAGCGGATCGTGTACAGGTCGAGCAGCGCCTGGGAGGGATGCGCATGCCAGCCGTCCCCGCCGTTGAGCACCGACCCGCCGAAGACCTCGGCGGCGAGGTACGGCGCGCCGGACACGGGGTGGCGCATGACGAGCATGTCGGCGCCGAGCGCCTCGATCGTGCGTACGGTGTCGACCAGGCTCTCGCCCTTGGACACGGACGAGGATGCCGCCGCGATGTTCACGACGTCGCACGAGAGGTTCTTGGCCGCAACCTCGAAGCTGACGCGCGTCCGCGTGCTGGCCTCGTAGAACAGGATCGTGACGTTGGTGCCGCGGAGCGCCGGCACCTTGGGGATCGGGCGCGCGAGGACCTCGCGCATCGCGTCGGTCGTGCCCATGACCAGCTCCAGCTGGGCGCGGGTCAGGCCGTCGACGTCGAGCAGGTGCAGGTGGGGCCATGGGACGGGCTGGGTCTGGGGCGGCGCGTCAACAGCCGGGACGTCGGCGGCAACGGCAGGCACGGGACCCGAGGACGCCGCACCCTCGCGGTCGGCCTCGGCCGTCACGGTCGGGGGCTCCCGGCCGCCTCGGCGACGGGCAGTCGCTCGATCTCCACGGCGTCCTCCCCGTCCGTCTCCTCGAGGGTGACCTTGACGATCTCCTCGCGGGACGTGGGCACGTTCTTGCCGACGTGGTCGGCACGGATGGGCAGCTCACGGTGGCCGCGGTCCACGAGGACGGCGAGCCGGATCGCCTGGGGCCGCCCGAAGTCGATCAGGGCGTCCATCGCGGCGCGGATCGTGCGGCCCGTGTACAGGACGTCGTCCACGAGCACAACCGTGCGGCCGTTCAGGTCGAACGGGATCGCGGTGCCCTTGACGACGGGCTGCTGCGCGACGAGCGAGAGGTCGTCGCGGTAGAAGGTGATGTCGAGCGCCCCGACGGGGACCTCGGCCCCCTCGTGCTCGCGGATCGCCGCGGCGACACGGTGGGCGAGCGGCACGCCGCGGCGCTGGATGCCGACGAGGACGAGGCCCTCGGTGCCGGCCTGCTTCTCCACGATCTCGTGGGAGATGCGGATGACCGCCCGACGGATGTCCTCGCCGGCCATGATCCGACGGCCTGTCATGCCGCTGACCTGTGGCATCGCACGGGGCTCGCTCCTCCTTCCCGGCCTCACGGGGCCTCCCGGCCTCACGGGACCGGCACGGAAATCGGGTCCAGTCTAGCGCGCCTGGGGCCGAACGGCGGGTCGCGCCGCCCGGTTCCGGATCAGTAGATTGAGACGGTGACCCTGGTGGTGCCGGACCACGAGCCGCAGCCGCAGATCCTGAAGAAGTCAGGCCGGTACATGTCGACGATCCGGGCCGTTCCGGCCTTCGGCCCGTAGTCCGTGACGGTCCTCTCGATGCAGCCGGCGGCGCCGCAGATCCGGATCACCGTGCCGCGCGGCAGGCGCATGGCCGTGGTGCCGTTGTCGTAGAACGAGGCGTAGCCGGCCATCGTGGACCTGGGGGCCTTCCAGGCGGAGCCCGCCTTGGCGGCGGGCTGGCTGTCGACCGGGCGGGACGCGGGGGCCACGGGCGCATCCCCGGCCTCGATGTAGATTTCGTCAGCGGAGGGTTCGGGCGTCGCGGCGGGCACGTCGTCGGAGAGGCCCCAGGCTCGGCGAGCGGGGGCATCCGCCGGGATGGTCACCGAAGTGAGTGAGGCGGCCTGCAGGCCCTGGATCGCGGAAGGAGTGTGCGATCCCGCGGGGTCCGGCAGGCCGACAAGCGCGAACGCGGCGATGAGCGCCGCCATCGCGACAACCGATCTGCGTCGCATGAACCAGACAACCATAGCCCATCCGGGCCATGACCGGGTTGCGGGGGCAGGCCGAAGCCGTCCTGTCCGGGTGTCGACCCCGCCGTCAGCGGATGACGGTCGCCCCGTCCTCGCCCTCGAGCTCGACGCGGCCCACGGGCACGTCACCCTTCCAGGCGACGACCCACAGGGACCGTCCGCCGTCCGTTCCGGGCCCGGGATAGACCAGGCGGCCGTCCTCGATCGCGAAGCCCGCGAAGGCCGGCACCTCGTCCAGGATCGGCGAGCCGAGCCTCGCGCGGCCCGTCTCCGGATCCACGGGGTAGAGACTGAGCCGGCCCTCCTTCGTGCCGCGGTCGGTCGCGGTCCACACGCCCATCACGGTCCCGGCGGCGTCCCAGCTGACCTCCCAGGCGGCCAGGGAGCCTTTCGCGAGCACCTGCGTGTCACCGCCGGCGTCCGGCCAGTCGCCAAGGACCAGGCGACCCTTCTCGGGCACCCACGTCAAGTCGTCGTCGGCGAGGTCCACCGAGCCGTCCCACCACGCGGCGCGGGCGCCGTCAGGGGCCACGGTCGGCAGCCACGCCGCGTGACCGCGGTCGTCCCTGGCCGCGCCCGTGCGGGCATTGACGTGGAAGGTGCGCGGGGCCCCGTCCGCCACGCGGCTGACGAGGAGCTCCTTGCCTTCCCAGCCCGCGAAGATGGACTGGTGGTCCGTCGTCACGGCGTTGGCGAGCGGCTCGGACGTGTCCCAGACGTAGACATCGGGACCCGTGGACCCGTCCGCCGGACGGGCGGTGAAGGCGAAGTGCGACCCGTCCGCGGTGTACGCGGCCACCCCGCCGACGACGACCACGTCGCTCGCGATCTGGATGGCGTCGCCGCCGTCCGGAGCGGGCGTCACGGCCACGCTGGGGCTGGGCTCGATGGTGGGCTCAGCGGAGGCCTCGGGCGTGACCGACGGCTCGACCGCCGGCGACTCCGTCGGGGTCCCGGAGGGCTCGTCAGACGGGGAAGGCGCTTCGACCGTCGCGTCGGGCGAGGGCGATGCCACGACCGGCGACGCGTCTGGGGTGCCGTCCTGGGATGGCTCCGCGGTGGGAGCAGCCGCCGAGGGCGTGGTTGTGGCGGGTGCCTCCGAGGGCCGCGCGCTGGCGGTCGTCGTGCCGGCGGCGCCGGGCTTGACGGGGACCGCGTAGACGCCGTCGGCGCCGGTGGCCCCGCGCTGGACGACAACGAGGCGGTCCTTGGCGGGCGAGATGATGGCGCCGACGCTGTCCGCGCCGCCGATGCGGGCGAGCTGCGTGGCCTCGAAGGACGGGTTCGCCTCACAGGTCTTCGCGGCGAGCGGGCAGACCTCATCGACGACGCCCATCTGGACCTGGTATGAGCCGTCCGCGCCGCGCGTGAGGACCGCGACGTCGCCCGGGGCGAGCGCAATGGGGGTGGGCGCCGGACCCGAGGGGCCGGGGGGCCGCGGCACGACCGGCGAGCCATTGAGGAGACCGGCCCCGACGACGATCGCCACGGCCGCGAAGCCCGCGACCGGCGCCAGCGTCATCGCGGGAAAGCCGAAGATCCGCCGGCCACGCCGGGCGCCGAAGGGACCACCGGGCTCGGCATCGATCGCGGCGGCGGTGCGTGCCCACAGGTCCCGCGGCGGGATGGGCAGGGTGTCGCGCAGGGCGCTGAACAGGCTCCGGTCCGCGTCGAAGCCCTGGGTGACGGCGCTACAGTCCGCGCAGGTCAGGAGGTGCGCCTCGAGCCAGGCCTCGAGCGGGGCCTCGAGCGGCCCGTCGACCCGGACGGCGGCGAGCTCCTGGGCGCGGTCGTGGCCGGCCGTATCGCGGCCGAAGGCGGGGCTCATGCTCGCGGCTGCCCGCGCCGGGCGGCGTCGCGCGCGGCCTCGGCCTGGGCGACGGCGAGGCGCTCCGCCGCGAGGGCCTCGCGGAGGCTCTGACGGGCGCGGGTCAGGAGGGCGCGGGCCGCGACGTGCGAGACACCGAGGGCCGCGGCGAGCTCCAGGCCGGTGAGGTCGTGGAGCTCTGCGAGGAGGAGGGCGGCGCGCTGGCGCTCGGGGATCCGCTCGAGAGCCGCCTGGAGCTCGCCCGAGAGGCGCAGGTCCATCGCGATGTGCTCGGCGGAGGGGGCGCTGTTCCGGCCCTCGCCCACGAGCGGCACGAACCGGACGATGCGCTTGCGCCGGAGGTCGTCGAGCGCCACGCGGTGGGCGATCTGGTACAGCCACGCACGGGCGTTCTCGGGCTTCTGGAGCGAGTCGTAGGCGCGGTAGGCCTTGACGAACGCGTCCTGGGTCAGGTCCGCGGCGAGATCGGGGTCCCGGAGCATGCGCACGAGGTACGCGTAGATCTCGTTCTGGTGCTTGGCGAACAGGTCCTCGACGAAGCGGTAGGCCTCGTCGCGGTCCCAGCCGGCGCTCACGGAGAGGCCGGCGGGAAGGGCCCGCCGCTGCTCAAGCTCGAGAGAGTCTGCGACCACGTGTGCTCCGGTGTCGAGGATCGGTCGTCCCCCCCGATCCGGAGCCATGTGCTCCAGGCCCTATTGACGCCCTGTTCCGCCACGCTGTGACGGCCTCCTCCCCCCAATCTCGTCATCGCCGCGGGTGCTCCGGTGGCGCCTCGGCGTCCGGACCGCTCCGGAGCTCGTCGACCGCGTCCTCCGGGGACACGGGGTTGACCGGCAGACCGGTGCCGAGCTCCAGGCCCGCAATCTCGCGCAACCGGGGGTGGATCTCCCAGTGCCAGTGGTACGTGGCATCGACGTGCTCCTTGAGCGGCGCCGAGTGGAGCACGAGGTTGTAGGGCGGCCCATCGAGGCTCGAGGCGAGCTCACCCAGGACGTGCCGGAGCGCCTCGGCGGCAGCCGCGATGTCGCGGTCCGTCGCCCGCGCGAAGTCCGCGTCATGCTCGCGCGGCACGACCCACACCTCGAACGGCGAGCGGCTCGCGTACGGCGCGAAGGCGACGGCGTGGTTGTCGGCATAGAGGAGGCGGTCCGCGCGGCGCACCTCGTCGCGGACGAGCCGGCAGTACGGGCACTCGCCCTCGCGGATCAGGAACCGAGCGGCGCCGCCGAGCTCCTCCCCGATCCGGTGCGGGATCTGCGGGAGGTCGTACAGGTCGAAGCAGAGGTGGTTCGTCCGGGCGCCAGCCTGCGCGCCCCAGTTCTGGACGACCTGGAGATGCTGTGTCCGGTCCGCGAGCCGGCTGGCGATGATCTCATCGCGGCAGCGCCCGAGCATCTCCTCGATGATCTCGCTCCCCACGAGGTGGAGCGGCCGGTGCTCGCCGGGCGGCGCGACGACCGTGCGCCACGAGCCTGCGGCCTTCGCGTCCGCGATGGTCACCTGGGCGATCGACGCGTCCCGAGCGCGTGCCTCCTCCTCGGTGCCCGCGACCGTGAAGGCGAAGTCCTTGAGGACCCGCATCCGGATGCCGTCACCGGCAGGGATGCGGCAGTTGAAGCAGTCGCCGCGGTCATCGATCGGGCCCGCCGGCAGGGCGAAGCGCTCGCGGGCGAAGGTGCGGTCGATCATCGTCGCCACCCACCAGCCCGTGATGGCGTCCTTGCGCAGCTCGAACAGCCCCTGGCTCATCGGGCGGCACCGGTGGCGGGTCGCGCGGCGACAGGCTCCGCGAGGGCGGCGAGCCCGTCGAGGACGGCGCGCTCGGTGGCTGCGTCCGCTGCGGGCGGGAGGACGCCCTCGAGCGGCGCCCCGATCCGGGCGGCGAAGGCGCGGGCGAAGACGGCGGCCGCGAGCGCGACCTGGGCCGTGGCAGGGCGCTCGTCCGGGCGGCCGGCCTCGCGGGCGATGGACGTCGAGTCGAGGCCGGGCATGCCGCACGGGTCGATGAGGTCAAAGCCCGCGAGATCCGGGTCCACGTTGAGCGCGATGCCGTGGTAGCTCGTCCCGCGCTCGATGCGGATCCCCAGCGCGCCGATCTTGCGCGGGTGTGCGCCCTCAGGGTCGATCCAGCAGCCCGGGTGCCCCTCGCGCCGGTCCGCGGCGACCCCGAACGCGGCACAGGCCTCGACGAGGGCCACCTCGAGCGCACGCACAAAGGGGCGCAGGAGCAGCTCGCGGTCCGCGAGCTTCACGATGGGGTACGCGACCAGCTGGCCCGGGCCGTGATAGGTCACCTCGCCGCCGCGCTCAACGCGCAGCAGCTCGATGCCTCGCGCGTCCAGCTCCGCCGGGGTGGCGAGGACGTGGCTCTCGTCCGCCCCGCGGCCGAGCGTCAGCACCGCGGGATGCTCCAGGAGCAGCAGCTGGTCACCGCACCGATCCGAAGCGCGCGCACGCGCGAGACGCTTCTGGAGGTCCCAGGCGTCGCGGTAGGCGATCCGGCCGATCCAGTGCGCGGTGATCGCGGGCGCGTTCGAACGCTCGGGCCTTGCCGCGGGCTCGAGGTGGATGGCGTCCATGGCGGGGACGATAGCAGGGGCGGCTCACCGGACCGTGCACGGGCTCGACCGCCCTGCGCGACGGACGATCGCGCGCGC
>JANNHX010000401.1:0-17600 GCA_031404615.1 Chloroflexota bacterium | reverse complement strand
TGAGCATCAAGCGCCTGATGGATCTGGGCTGCTATCGCGGCACGCGTCATCGCAAAGGTCTGCCGGTACGGGGTCAGCGGCCGAGGAGCGGCGGGTTCGGCGTGACCGTGGACGAGCGGGCCGTGGCGCGCTACCGCGTGAGCGGCGCATGACCTGGTTCGCGGACCGTCTCCTGGCCGAGCACGCACGGGTTGCGCCCGACGAGCTCGCGCTGGTCGACGGCGCCCGGACCCTGACCTGGGCCGAGCTCGACGGGCTGGCCTCGTCGATCGCCGCGTCCGTGGCGGGTGCCGGCGTCGTGCCCGGGGAACGGGTCGCGCTGCTCGGCCCGGCCGGAGCCATCGATGCCGCCGCGATCCTCGGGATCCTGCGGGCGGGGGCCGTGGTGGCGCCCGTCCCGGCCGGTCTCACCGCGCGGGAGACCTCGACGGCCCTCGAGGTCCTCGCGCCCTCGTTGGTCCTCCGGCTGGGGGACGTGGCTCCGGCGACCGAGCCCTTCGTGGCGCCCGATCCCGATCGCGACCCCGAGGCGCCGGCCGTCGTCGTCCTGACGTCGGGCACCATCGGCCGGCCGAAGGGCGTCGTGCTCTCGTCCCGTGCCATGGCCGCGAGCGCGGACGCCTGGATGGCGGCACTCCCGCCCGCCACGGGCTGGGCAATGCCGCTGGGTCTCGGGCACGTCGCCGGACTCGGCATCCTGTGGCGTTCGATCCGCGACCGGGTGCCCGTGCGCATCGTGCCCGGGCGCGACCCGCTGCGGCTCCTCGCGGCGCTCCACGGCACGAGCCCGGTCGTGAGCCACGTCTCGCTTGTCGCGGCGCAGCTGGCCCGTGCGCTGGACGAGGGCCGCGGCACCCCGCCCCCGGCGACGCTGCGCGCCGTGCTCCTGGGAGGTGGCCCGATCCCGCCCGATCTCGTGACCCGCGCCCTCCGGGCCGGCTGGCCCGTCATCCCCACCTACGGCCTGTCCGAGACCGCGTCCGGCGCGACCGCGCTCGCCTCGGGAGACGCGTGGGACCTGCCCTGGTCCGCCGGCGCGCCGCTGCCGGGCGTTCACATCGCCCTCGCCGACGAGGACGAAACCGGGGTGGGCGAGATCGTGGTCGAGGCCACGTCCCGTTTCTCGGGGTACCTCGGGGAGGACGGGGCGCCCGCTCCTGCCGACGCGCCGTTCCGGACCGGAGACCTCGGCCGCCTCGACCGGCAGGGCCGCCTGTCGATCGTGGACCGTCGCGTCGACCGCATCGTGCGTGGCGGCGAGAACGTGAGCCCGGCCGAGGTCGAGACCGTGCTGGCCACGCACCCGGCCATCGCGGAGGCCTGCGTCGTGGGCGCCCCGGACCCGGTCATGGGGCACGTCCCGGTCGCCGCCATCGTCCTGCGCGAGGGGGCCGAGGACCCCGGCGACGCCGCGCTGGCCGCACATGTCCGCGGGCTGCTGGCGAAGTTCAAGATCCCGGCCCGGTTCGCCCGGCTCGAGGTCCTGCCGCGCACCTCGGGCGGCAAGCTGCGCCGCGAGGCCGTCCGCGCGCTGCTGGCGGGGGAGCGGGTCGGCGTGCTGGCCCGGCCCGGCGGCGACGCGATCGGGTGGCGGGTCACGGGGACCGGTCCCCGGGCGACCATCCTCCTCCACGGCACGCTCTCGACGGCCGCGCAGCTGGACCGTCTCGCCGCGGCGCTCGCGCGACCGGGCGACGTCACCGTCCATGCCCTGGACCGCCGCGGCAGCGGCTCGAGCCGCCTCGGGACGCCGCGGGCGCTCGACATGGCGGTCCACGTCGACGACCTGATCGCCTACCTCGACGCGCGCGGCATCGACCGCGTCGACCTCGTCGGCGTCAGCTTCGGGGGCGTGCTGGCCCTCGAGACCGCCGCGCGCTGCCCGGACCGGGTGCGTGCCGTCGTCGCCTACGAGCCACCGTACGGCCTTCTCGCCGACGAGGCGGGGGTGGCCTGGTTCCGGCGTGTCGCCGCCGACACCGCCGAGGCTCACGCTGAGCGCGGTCCCGCCGCGGCCGCGGAGGTCTTCCTGCGGGCCGTCGCCGGGGACGCCGCCTGGGGCCGCCTCCCGGGCCGCGCACGCGTCTTCCTCGAGGCAGAGGGGGACGGCGCGCTTGCCGATACCGCGCTGACCGGCCTCGACCCCGAGGGCCTCGCGCGGATCACCGCGCCCGTGACCATCCTCACCGGGGGCGCCTCCGACCCGTTCTACGCGCCCCTCGCCGACGCCCTCGCCGATCGCATTCGCGGCGCCCGCCGGGGTACCCTCGAGGGCCTGACGCACACCTCGCCGATCACGCAGCCCGGCGCCGTCGCGCCCGCCGTCCGCGCCGCCCTGGAGCCCACCGCATGACCGCCGACCTGCCGCCCGACCACACGCCGACCGGCGCCTCGACCGGGGCCGGCAACGCCGCCGCCCAGCCCGAGGTCCAGGTCATGTTCGACCGGATCGCGCCGCGCTACGACCTGATGAACCTGCTCATCAGCGCGTTCCAGGAGCCCCGCTGGCGGAAGCGGCTCGTGGATCACGCGGGCCTGGAGCCGGGCGGCGCGGCGCTGGACGTCGCCTCCGGGACCGGCAAGGTCGCCGCGGACCTCCACGGGCGGGTGCAGCCGTTCGGGCGTGTCCAGGGCGTCGATCTCTCGCCGGGCATGACCGCCGTTGCCCGGGAGCGCTACGCCGGCCGCCGGGGTCTCTCCTACGTCGTGGGCGACGCTCTCAACCTCCCGACCGAAGACGCCACCTTCGACGCCGCCACGATCGCTTTCGGCATGCGCAACCTGCCCGACTACCGGCGCGGGTTCGCGGAGATGGCGCGCTCCGTGCGGCCCGGAGGCAAGGTCCTGTGCCTCGAGATCGCGCGTCCGCGGTCCCGCGTGGCCCGGTTCATGCGCTGGTGGTTCGATCGCATCGTCCCCGTCATCGGCAAGGTGGCCGGACAGGGCGCCGCGTACGGCTACCTCGTCAGGAGCGTGCAGGCCTACCCCGCCCCCGAGCGGATCGCCGAGATCATGGGCGAGGCCGGTCTGGTCGACGTGACCTGGCAGGGCATGACCGGCGGCATCGTGACGCTGCACGAGGGCACCGTCCGCGGCCGTTGATAGCGCCCCTCGCGGCCCGGCGCCCATTGCGCCCCTCGCGCGGCCGACCGCCAACCGTACCGGACCACACCGGACCTCTGCGCCATGGCCGACGTGCTCCAGACTGCGCACGGTGGTGACCGAGCGTCCGCGACCTGTTTTGGGAGCCATCAACGTGCCGCGCCTTACCAGCCGAGTGTTCACCGACCTGACCATCTGGATGATCGGGTTCGGGCTCCTGATCGGACTCGTCTTCCCGCCGTTCTGCCTCGTCCTGGGCCTCCCGGCCGCCTCGGTGATCACGCCGCTGTTCTTCGCGTCGACGCTGGTGGCGGGCCTGGCGGTGGGCGCCGTCAACTTCGCCCTTGCCCGGCTCGTCGTCGGTCGACGATTCCACTCGCTCGCGGCCGCGATGTCGTCGGTGGAATCCCAGCTGGCGTCCGCGGTGTACACCCAGGACTGGAGCGGATGCGACCCGGACCTGTGCGCCGTCGCCGTGGACTCCGACGACGAGGTCGGTACCACCGCCCGCGCGTTCAACAGCCTGATCGCGACGCTCGCCAGGAGCCACGCGGTCGAGAGCGCACGGCGTGACTTCAGCGGCGTCCTGTCCAGGGAGTTCGAGCTCGAAGGACTCGGCTCGACGGCCCTCGAAGGGCTGCTCCGCCACGTCGGGGCCGAGGCCGGCGCGATCCTCGTTGTGCGCGAGGACGACCTGGTCCCGCTCGCCAGCCACGGCGTCCGGGCCTCCGGGGACCTTGCCGCGAATGATCACGTCCGGCGGGCGGTTCGCCGTGGCGAGACCGAGCACCTCCTGCTCGGGACGCAGGAGCTGGTCGTGGACTCCGTCCTCGTGGGCGTGGCTGCCCGTGAGATCCTGGTGGCCCCGGTCTCGTTCAAGAGCGTGCCGCTGGGCGTGATCGTGCTCGCGACGACCCGCGCGTTCGGGCGCGATGCCATCGAGCTCGTCGACCAGTTCCGGGCCGACCTCGGGCTCGCATTCAACAATGCCCTGGCCCACGACCGGCTCGAACGGCTCGCTGCCATCGACCCGCTCACCGACGCCTACAACCGCCGTTTCGGCATGGGTCGGCTGCGCGAGGAGTATTCGCGGGCCGTCCGCGCGGAAGGCCCGTTCGGCCTCCTCATGCTCGACATCGACCACTTCAAGGCCGTGAACGACACGTATGGCCACCTGGTGGGCGACCGCGTCCTGCGCGCGGTGACCGCCGCCTGCCGCCGGGTCCTCCGCGAGGGCGACGTGCTGATCCGCTACGGCGGCGAGGAGTTCCTCGTCCTGCTGCCTGGCGCGGGGCGCGAGGACGTCACCCAGGTCGGGGAGCGGATCCGTCGTGCTGTGGCGGAGACGACGGTCGATGACGGGACCAGCCACATCGCCGTGACGGTGAGCCTTGGGGCGACGACGTTCAGCGATGCGGTCGAGACGCCCGAGGCGCTCGTGGCCCTCGCGGATCGAGCCCTCTATCAAGCCAAGGATGGCGGCAGGGACCGGCTCGTCCTCGCCTAGCCCCGCAGGGCGGGCCGCCCCAGACCTCGCGGGGACGGTGGCCCGGCCGCTATCCTCCGCCGGTGCCCAACCCGCTCGCCACCCTCGTGGAGGCCGCCGCGCCCGGCCGACTCGGGCGGTCGTTCCGCTGGCTCTTCGCCGCAGCGCTCGTCAACAACATCGGCGACGGCATCGCCCTGGCCGCCGGGCCGCTGCTCGTCGCCTCACAGACGCGAGACCCGCTCCTGGTGTCGATGGCGGTCCTCGCCCAGACCTTGCCCGTGCTGCTGTTCGGGTTCGCCGCGGGCGTCGTCGCGGACCGCGTCAACCGGATCCGGCTCATGGCGGCCGTCAACCTCGTCCGGGCTGCCGTCCTCGCCGTCCTCGCGACCACGATCCTCAGCGGCGTCATCGACATCCGCATCGTGCTCGTCTCGCTGTTCGCCCTCGGCACCGCCGAGACCTTCGCCGACATCGGCGGCCAGAGCCTCCTCCCGCGGATCGTGCGGCGCGAGGATCTGGGCATCGCGAACGCGAGGATCACGGGCGGCGTGCTGCTGACGAACCAGCTCGTCGCGCCGCCCATCGGGGCGTTCCTGTTCGCTGTGGGCATGGCGCTGCCATTCGCGACCGATGCCGCCTGCTTCGCCCTCGGCGCGCTGATCATCCTGCGGGTGCGGCTCAATCCGGCGCCGGCGCCCGCCGCGGGCGAGGAGGCCGGCGACGGCCGCTCCTGGCGCCGTGACCTCGTCGAGGGCTTCCGGTGGCTCGCCGAGCACCCGCCCATGCGCACGCTCGCGCTCACGATCATCGCGTTCAACGTGACGTTTGGGGCGGCGTGGTCCGTGCTCGTGCTCTACGCGCAGGATCGCCTCGGGATGGGCGAGGTGGGTTTCGGGCTGCTGACGACGGCGATGGCGATCGGCGGGTTGCTGGGGACCGCGGCGTACGGGCGCCTGGAGCGGCGCTTCTCGCTGGCGGACATCATGCGCGTCGGGCTGCTGATCGAGACGGGGACGCACCTCGTGCTCGCGCTGACGACCCTGCCGGCCGTGGCCCTGCTGACCTTCGTGGTGTTCGGGATGCACGCGTTCGTGTGGGGGACGACGGCGACCGCCGTGCGCCAGCGAGCCGTGCCCGATGCGCTGTTGGGCCGCGTCACGAGTGTCTACCACGTGGGGACGATGGCGGGGATCATCGTCGGCACGCCGATCGGCGGCCTGCTCGCGCGCCAGTACGGCATCACGGCGCCGTTCTGGTTCGGGTTCGTCGGATCCGCGATCCTGGTGACGGTCATGTGGCGCCAGTTCGACAAGATCGTCCACGCGGGCGATGCCGCGCCGCATGGCACCGATTGACACTCTTGACACCGACTGACGTCGATGGTGTAGGGTCGTCGGCATGGACGAGACGACCCATCTCTCGGCGGCGCAGGTGGCGGAGCGCCTGGGGATCAGCCTGCGGACGGTGCGGCGGCGGATCGCCGACGGGACGCTGCCCAGCCTGAAGATCGGCGGCGCTGTGCGGATCCCGGCGTCCGCGCTGGAGATCCCGGACGCTGCGTCGCAGACAGAGGGCCACGCGCTCCGCGAGACGGCGGTCGCCTACCGGTCGGCGCGCGAGTCTGACGAGGCGTATGTCCGGCGCTGGAACCGCGAGCACTGGCCGGACTCCT
Organism: Chloroflexota bacterium; assembly: GCA_031404615.1. Classification (GTDB taxonomy): domain Bacteria; phylum Chloroflexota; class Limnocylindria; order Limnocylindrales; family CSP1-4; genus CAIXZV01. Next base: position 11,337 of record JANNHX010000401.1, on the reverse strand, counting down.
GGGAGCGGATGCTGGATCGCCGGCGGCAGGGGTTCGCCGAGCTGGAGCGCCTGAGCAAGCTCACGAAGCCACCGACCGGCCCACACGACACGGTTGACGCCATCCTGAATCAGGTTCGCGACGAGTTCGGGCAGCGATTGCTCCAGTATCTGCCCCCTGCCCCGGAGGACGCTGAATGAACGAGGTTGTTCTCGACGCCAGCGTTGTCCTGCGGTGGGCCTTCCACGACGAGCAGGATCGCGAGGGAGCGCTCCGAATCGCGGAGGCGCTGGCGGCGGGCAGGCTGATCGCCGCAGGCCCGCCGAACTTCCTGCTGGAGGTGGCTGCCGCCCTTGTCGTGGGCATCCGCACGCGACGAATCAACCGGCAAACAGCCGACGCGATCCTTGCCGAGCTGTCCCGCATCCGGATCGATGAGGTTGACCCGCACGGGTTTGCCTCCGCAGCCTACGCTGTCGCGCTCAGTGAGGGGATCCGCGTGCCGGACGCCGCCTACGTCGAGACAGCGAAGCGAAGCGGTGCGGCGCTGGTCAGCGCAGATCTCGACCAACTTCGGGCTGCGAGCGCCGAGGGGGTCCTGACGCTGACGATCAACGAGGTGCCCGCGAGGGATCCCTGAAGCCTCTGACCGGGGCCCTGCGGTACCATGCGCCGCCAATGCCCCAGCAGACCGTGCCCGCCCCGCTCATCCATGCCCGGGGGCTGACCAAGCGTTTCGGCGACTTCACCGCGGTGGACGCCATCGACTTCGATGTCGCCCCGGGTGAGAGCTTCGGATTCCTGGGGCCCAACGGCGCCGGCAAGACCAGCACGATGCGGATGATCGGGTGCGTCTCGCCCGTGACCGAGGGGACGCTGCGGATCCTGGACATGGATCCCGCGCACCACGGCCCGGCGATCCGCGGCCGTCTCGGCGTCGTACCCCAGCAGGACACGCTGGACACGGAGATCTCGGTCCGCGACAACCTCGTGATCTACGGCCGGTACTTCGGCCTCTCGCGGGCTGAGTCGCGCGAGCGCGCGAACACGCTCCTTGAGTTCGCCCAGCTCTCGGAGCGCGCCACGGACAAGGTGGACCCGCTCTCCGGGGGCATGAAGCGCCGCCTCACGATCGCCCGGGCGCTGATCAACGAGCCGTCGATCCTCCTCCTGGACGAGCCCACGACCGGCCTCGACCCGCAGGCGCGCCACCTGCTCTGGGAGCGCCTGTACCGGCTCAAGCAGCGAGGCGTGACCCTCGTCCTCACGACGCACTACATGGACGAGGCGGAGCAGCTCTGCGACCGGCTCGTCGTCCTGGACAAGGCGAAGATCGTCGCCGAGGGTTCGCCGCGCCAGCTCATCGACCGCTACGCCACCCGTGAGGTCACCGAGATGCGGTTTCCGGTCGGCGTCCAGGACACCCTCGACGGGCAGCTTGAGGGCCTCGGCGAGCGCATCGAGAAGCTCCCGGACCGGATCCTCATCTACTCGGACGACGGAGACGCCACGGCGTCGGCCGCCCATGCGCGCGGCCTCGTGCCCGAGACGGTGCTGGTCCGGCGGAGCAGTCTCGAGGACGTCTTCCTGCGGCTTACCGGCCGGACCCTGGTCGACTGATGGCCGTCCTCGAGGCCCCGCCCAGGGGCGGTGAGGTCCCCGCCACCACCACGCGCCAGATGTTGGCGGCCGTCTACGAGCACCAGTGGCTGCTGTATGTCCGGACCTGGCGCGGCTCCATCTTCGGCAACTTCGCGCAGCCGGTGCTGTTCCTCGTGGCGATGGGGATGGGCCTCGGCTCGTTCGTGGACGCCGGGACGGGTGGCACGGCCCTCGGCGGCGTCCCGTACCTCCAGTTCCTCGCCCCGGCGCTGCTCGTCTCCACCGTCATGCAGGGCTCGGTGTTCGAGGCCACGTTCCCGGTCATGGCCGGGTTCCACTGGATCCGCCGCTACCACGCGATGTACGCGACGCCGCTCACGCCGTACGTGATCGCATTCGGGCAGCTGGCCTGGATCGCGACCCGGGCGACGCTCGTGGGGGCGATCTTCGCGCTGGTGATCGTGCTGTTCGGCGCCGCCGCGACCCCCGGGATCGTGCTCGTGGTGCCGGTGGGGACGCTGACCGGCCTCGCCTTCGCGGCGCCCATCGCCGCCTTCATGTCAACCCAGCGGGACACGTCCGCGTTCACCTCGATCTGGCGGTTCGGGATCACGCCGCTGTTCCTGTTCTCCGGCACGTTCTTCCCGATCTCGCAGCTGCCCGACGTCATCCAGCCGGTCGCCTGGATCCTGCCGCTGTGGCACGGCGTGGACCTCGCGCGCGCCCTCGCCCTGGGCACCGTGATGGACAATCCGCTGCTCCACACGGCGCACCTCGTCATCCTCCTCGTCGGGTGCGCCAGTGGCGTCCTCGCCACCTTCGTCATGTTCCGGCGGAGGCTGGAGCGATGAGCACGATCCTCGGGATGGGCCGCGTGCTGCCGTTCGGATTCGGCGGCCGCCGGGCGGCGCTGGTCATCGAGCGCAACCTCATCGTGAGTCGCAACCAGTGGCTCATGATCCTGTCCGGGTTCTTCGAGCCGCTGTTCTACCTGCTCTCGATCGGCCTCGGGATCGGCGGGCTGGTGGGCGACATCCCCGGCCCCAACGGCGAGCCGATCCCGTACGCGCTGTTCGTGGCGCCCGCGCTGCTGGCCTCCGCATCGATGAACGGTGCCATCGCAGAGTCCACGTTCAACGTGTTCTTCAAGCTCAACTACCAGAAGACGTACGACGCGATCCTGGCCACGCCCCTGGCTCCGGGCGACGTGGCGTTGGGCGAGATCGGCTGGGCCGTCATCCGCGCCACGATGTACGCAATCGGATTCCTGGTCGTGATCCTCGTGCTGGGCCTGGTCCGGTCGCCATGGGCGCTGCTCGCCGTGCCCGCAGCGACGCTGCTGGCCTTCGCGTTCGCCGCCGTGGGGATGGCCGCCACCACGTGGATGCGAAGCTGGCAGGACTTCGACCTCATCAACCTCGTCGTGCTGCCGCTGTTCCTGTTCTCGGGCACGTTCTTCCCCATCTCCGCCTATCCCGAGGGGCTGCGATTCGTGATCATGCTCACGCCCCTGTGGCAGGGCACCGACCTGATCCGATCCCTGATCCTCGGGATCGTGGACCCGTCGATCCTGTGGCACGTGGCGTACCTCGGGATCATGGGTCTCGTCGGGCTCGCCGTCGTCGGCCGCCGCCTCGACCGGATGCTGCTGAAGTAGCCGCGGGTGGACGTGCTCGCGACGCTTCTCACGGCGATCGTGGGGCTGGCCGTCATGTGGGTGCTGCTCGTGGCGGTGCTCTATCTCCATCGCCCCTCGCGCGAGCTCGCCGGTCCGGCGCTCCGGATCATCCCGGACCTCGTTCGGCTCGTGCGGGCCCTCCTCGCCGACCCGGCCACCCCGCGCCCGGCGTGGCTGGCGCTCGTGGGGCTCCTCGTCTACCTGGTCCTGCCGATCGACCTCGTCCCGGACATCGTCCCCGTCCTCGGCAGCGCCGACGACGTCGTGATGGCGGCGCTCGTCCTGCGCTGGGTTGGCCGGCGGGTCGGGATCGAGGACCTGCGGCGGCACTGGACCGGGTCTGACGCCGGCTTCGAGGTGCTGTGTCGTCTCCTGGGGACGTAGCAGGTGGCGACACGGGGTCAGGCTCGACCGGGCTCCGCCCGTTCCGCGAACCCCCGCTACGATCAGATCCGTGCCCATTCATGACCCCTACGCCGCCGCGTGGGCGTCCCGCGACCTGCCCGCGCTCGACTCGGTCATCTCGGACTGCTACGCCTGCCCCCGCCTCGTCGCGTGGCGCGAGGAGCAGGCCCGGGTCAAGGTCGCGCGGTTTCGCGACGAGACGTACTGGGCCCACGCCGTCCCGGGCTTCGGCGACGCGACGGCCAGCATCCTGCTCGTCGGCCTCGCCCCGGCCGCCCACGGCGCCAACCGTACGGGGCGCGTGTTCACGGGGGACGCCAGCGGCGACTTCCTGTGGAAGGCTCTCCACGCCGTGGGCCTCGCGGACCGGCCCGTCAGCCGCCGTGCCAGCGACGGCCTCGAGCTGTTGGGGGTCCGGGTCGTGGCGGCCGTCCGCTGCGCGCCGCCCGCAAACAAGCCAACGCCAGCGGAGCAGGCCGCGTGCCGCCCGTACCTGGCCCGTGAGCTCGCGCTCCTCGACCACGTCCAGGTCATCGTCCCGCTGGGCGCCATCGGCTGGGACGCGACCCTCCGGTCCCTCGCCGCGCTGGGCCACGACATGACCGCCCCCAAGCCGCGGTTCGGGCACGGCGCGGAGGCCGTCGTGGGGCCGTACACGCTCGTCGGCACCTACCACCCGAGCCAGCAGAACACGTTCACGGGTCGCCTGACCGCGCCCATGATGGAGGCCGTGTTCGTCCGTGCGGCATCGCTCGCCGGCCTGACCCCGCTCGTCCCGTAAACTCCCCTGACCCATGACCGCCGAACGCGACTTCTACGAGGTGCTGGGCGTCGAACGCGGAGCCGACGACGCCGCGATCAAGCGCGCCTTCCGCAAGCTCGCCCAGCAGTGGCACCCGGACGTCAACAAGGAGCCCGAGGCCCCGCAGCGATTCAAGGAGATCAACGAGGCCTACCAGGTCCTGTCCGACCCACAGCGGCGCCAGAGCTACGACATGTTCGGGCGGGCCGGGGTGGGCGGCAACGGAGGCGCGGGCGACCCCTTCGGCGGCACGGCCGGGTTCGGCGGCTTCAGCGACATCTTCGACGCCTTCTTCGGCGGCTCGACGGGCGGCCAGGCCCGTCGCGCGCGCCCCAGCCAGGGCAGCGACCTGCGCTACGACCTGCGGATCACGTTCGACGAGGCGGTCCTCGGCGCGGAGAAGGAGATCGAGTTCCCGGTCCTCGGCCGCTGCGACACCTGTGGCGGATCGGGCGCGAAGCAGGGCTCGGCGCCGGTCCAGTGCCCCCAGTGCAACGGGCGTGGCGAGGTCCGCTCGGTCCGCCAGACGATGCTGGGCCAGATGGTCAACGTCGCCGCCTGCCCGCGGTGCCGTGGCGAAGGCAAGATCGTCGACAACCCCTGCGAGGCGTGCCGTGGCGAGGGTCGCAACGAGCGCCGCCGCAGCCTGCGCGTCTCGATCCCCGCCGGCATCGACGAGGGCCACCAGATCCGCCTCTCCAACGAGGGCGAGGTCGGGCCTCGCGGCGGCCCCCCGGGCAGCCTGTACGTCGCGGTCCACGTTGCCGACCACCCGACGCTGACCCGCGAGGGCACGGAGCTCTTCTATGAGGCGGAGCTGTCGATCGCGCAGGCCGCGCTCGGCACGAAGCTGCGCGTGCCCACGGTCGACGGCGAGGACGCCGAGGTCGAGATCAAGCCGGGAACCCAGCCCGGGACGGAGATCAAGCTGCGGGGTCGCGGCGTCCCGCACCTGCGCCGCCAGTCGGTCCGCGGCGACCTCCACGTCATCGCCAACGTCGTCGTGCCCACGAGGCTGTCGAAGCGCCAGCGGGAGGGCGAGGCCTATGCGAAGGAGGCCGGCGATACGGTGTCCGGGCCAGGGCTGCGCGAGAAGCTGGGCCTGTGACCTCGCCAGGCTCCCGGGCCGGCGCCGGCTCCGCGTCCGGCGCCGCGTCCGGCGCCGGGCCGCTCGCGGGCATCGACCTCGTGGCCGAGGCCGCCGTGGCGGGCTCCTGGCTGGAGCTCTCCGTCGCCGCCGACCACGAGGCCGTCGAGGCCGTCTCGGAGATCCTGTCGCGCGCGGCGCCCGGCGGCACGAGCGTGGAGCCCGCGTTCGAGCTCGTCGAGGAGGGGCTCGCGGCGAAGGTGGACCTCGCCCGTCCCGCGCTCGTCCGCGCCCACCTGCCGATCCTCGATCCCGCCGCCATCCGCGCCGCCGTCGCGCGGGCCGAGCGCGAGCTGGGCCACCTCCAGGCGTTCGGGCTGCGGCCCATCGGCGACCTGGCCGCGACGGTCGTCCACGAGGCCGACTGGGCGAATGCCTGGAAGGCGCACTTCCCGGTCCTGCGCATCGGGCGGAGGATCGTCATCCGCCCGACCTGGCGGCGCCACCGCAGGTTGCCCGATGACGTGGTCCTCGCGCTCGACCCGGGCATGGCGTTCGGGACCGGGCTCCACCCGACGACCCGCCTCTGCCTCGCGGCGCTCGAGTCGCTCGCGGACCGCGGCGTCCTCAGCGGGGGGGCGGCGGACGGGGGTCCAGCCCGCATCCTCGACGTTGGGTCGGGCTCAGGGATCCTCGCGATCGCCGCCGCCAGGCTCGGCGCCCGCTCCGTGCTCGCCGTGGACGTGGACCCGATCGCGGTCGAGGCGTCCGCCGCCAACGCGCGCCGCAACCGGCTCGCCCGCGTCATCCGCGCACGCGAGGGGAGCTCGCCCAGCGGCGAGGGCCCATTCGATGTCGTCCTCGCCAACCTGATCGCGTCGCTGCTCATCGCGCTCGCCGACGGGCTCATCGAGGACCTGCGGCCCGGTGGCGCGCTCCTCGCGTCAGGCATCTTCGAGAACCGGGAGGCCGACGTCGTCGCGGCGTTCGAGGCGCGCGGCCTCGTCATCGCGCAGCGCTGGACCGAGGGCGACTGGGTCGCGCTGGAGGTCCGGCGCCCGGCCTGAGCATCCGCATGCGGATAGGTCTGGCCTGATCCGTTCGCGGAGCTGTGTCCCTCATCTACGCCTCGGCATGGTGCAAGGGACGCCCGCCTGCGCGATGTGCCTCGTCCACGCTCCTGCGTGGTGGGTGAGGTGGACCATCCGCCCAACCGCGCCGATCTCCCGGCTACCACCCTGCCGGGGCGTACGCGAGGGAGTGGCCCCTCGGCGCCGGCCGGCCTGATCGGGCCGCCGGACCCGGCCGCGGGACCCGGCGACCTGCCCCTTTCCGTCGCTGCGCTACGATCCTCGTCCCGGGGGCGACCAATCTCCGTCCCGCGCCGCCGCGAACCAGCAGCAGATGCCCGACCTGTCCTCGCTCTTCCCGATCATTCTGGCAACGCACATCTCGCTCGCGATCGCCCTGTTCGTGCCGAGCCTCCTGCTGCCCTTCACCCTGCGCAGCCGGCTCGTCAACGCGAGCTACGATGCGCCTGAGCCCGGCCGGTTCGTGAAGGTCCTGCTGGCGATCCAGGCCCACGGCACGATCGTCATCGGTGTCGGGCTTGCGCTCACCGGCTTCGCCATGATCGCTGTCCTGGGCCCGCGGATCCTGGAGCAGCCGTGGCTGCTCATCGCCCTCGCCACCTACGCGATCACGGCGGTCGTCGCCTTCGCGATCCAGCGCCCCAGCCTCCGGCGGCTCATCCGGCGAGAGCACATCGATACCGACGATGACCGCGAGGCCTGGCGTGCCAACGCCCGTCGCCAGCGCTACATCGCCTATGGCATCACGTCCGCCGTCGGCCTGATCGCGTTCCTCATGTCGACCAAGCCCGTCCTGTGGTGACCCGGTGAGCCAGGCCGTCGACGCCGCCCGCCCCCGCTCGGCCGCCATCGTGAACCTCGGCTGCAAGGTCAACCAGTCCGAGATGGAGGCCGCCGCCCGCCTCCTGCGCGAGGCCGGGATCCCGCTCGTTGACGCGGATCGCGCCGCAGACCTCTACCTCGTCAACACCTGCACCGTGACCTCCACCGCGGATGAGAAGTCCCGGTCCGCGGTCCGCCGCGCCCGTCGCGCGAACCCGGACGCGCAGGTCGTGGTCACGGGGTGCTCCGTCCAGGTGGACCCCGACATGTATGCGGCTGTCGATGCCGGTGCGCGCCTCGTGGGCAACGCGGACAAGGCCGCGTTCCTCGCGGAGCTCGAGGGGCTGCTCCGGCTCGATGACATGCCGGACGACGCACCGCATACCCCGCTCGATGCCGCGCTGCCGACCCTGTCCGGGGTCGAGGCGGTCACGGCCGCCCGGCTGGACGGCGTGCACGACGACCGGGCCTCCGTCGAGCGCACCCGGGCCTTCGTCAAGGTCCAGGACGGCTGCTCGTTCCACTGCACGTACTGCATCATCCCGCGGGCCCGGGGCGACGAGCGGTCGCTCAGCCCGGAGGTGGTGCTCGCGGACGTGCGCCGTGCCCTCGCCGCCGGCCACCGCGAGATCGTGCTCACCGGCATCAACATCGGCACCTACGACGGCGGCTTGTCCGAGCGCGGCGCCCGCGGCAGCCACGTCGCCAGCGCCCTGACCCTGGCCGGGCTGGTGCGGAGGCTCCTCGCGGAGACCCCGGTCGAGCGGATCCGCCTCAGCTCCATCGAGCCGCAGCACATGGACGACGAGCTGCTCGCCGCCTGGACCGACGGGGCGCCCCGGACCCTGCCCCACGTCCACCTGCCGCTCCAGAGCGGCGACGACGGCGTCCTCCGGCGCATGGGCCGCCGGTATGTCGCGGACGACTACGCGCGCATGGTCGAGCGCGTCCGCGCCGCGATCCCCGGCGTCGCCGTCCACGCCGACGTCATCGCCGGCTTCCCGGCGGAGGATGACGTCGCCTTCGAGCGGTCCGTCGCCTTCATCCGATCGCTGGATCCCGCGGGCCTCCACGTCTTCCGCTACAGCGCCCGACCCGGCACGCCGGCGACGCGCATGGCCGGCCAGGTCCCGGAGCGCACGAAGAAGGATCGGGCCGCCGTGCTGCTCGCGGTGGCAGCGGAGGCACGCGCCGCATGGGCCCGGAGCGGCCTCGGGACCGAGACACGCGTGCTGATCGAGACGCGGCTCGCGGACGGCCACTGGGTCGGCCACGCCGAGGACCATGTCCTCGTGGCCGTGACCCCTCGCCCGGGGGACCCGCTCGACCTCGAGAACGCGATCGTGACCGTGCGCCGGATCGCGGTCGACGGCGAGGTCGCGGAGCGCGTGACGGGCGAGATCCTCGCGATCGACCCCGCTCCGCGTACCCTGCGGGCGCAGCTGCCGGTTCTCGCCGGCGCCGGATCGATGACGCACGGAGGCGCCCATGCCCGCTGACTGCCTGTTCTGCAAGATGGCCTCCGGGGCGATCCCTGTGCCCAAGGTCCACGAGGACGAGCTCGTCTTCGCGATCCGCGACATCAACCCGCAGGCCCCGACGCACGTCCTCGTGATCCCGGTGGAGCACGTCGCCTCCGCCGCGGAGCTGGGGGCGGGCCACGGCGCGCTGCTGGGCCGCCTGTTCTCGGTCGCCGCGCGCATTGCTGCTGACGACGGCCTCGACGGCGGCTGGCGCCTCGTGACCAACGTCGGGCCGGACGCGGGCCAGTCCGTGCAGCACCTTCACGTCCATCTGCTCGGCGGGCGCGCGATGAGCTGGCCGCCCGGATGACGAACGCAAACGCCGCGCCAGACGCGAAGCGCGGCGGGCCCCCGCTGTGGTTCGCGATCATCGCCATCGGCAGCTTGGGCGTGGCGGTGCTGCTGCTCGCGCTCCAGGTCATGGGCATCGGCGTCGGCGTGCGCGTCGCGACCCCGACCATCGCCCCGACCGGCCAGGCCTCGGAGGTCACCCGCGGCCTGGTGACCGGGGCCCTCGAGGCTGCGGCCTTCCAGGTCCGCGACCCCCAGACCGACTACCGGACCGGCGAGAGCCCGGACCTCATCAATGTCCCGCGGCGGCTGGTCCAGGCCGTCCTTCCGTCGGAGCCGCAGCGCGGCTATGTCGTGATCTACGAGCTGCCGAGCGCCAACGAGGCGGACCGCGTCGGGCGCGACTTCCTGACCTACCTCGGCAGCGGGACGGGCGCGATCCAGTACCCGCGCGACACGCAGTTCGTGGTCCGGCGCGTTGGCCCGACGCTGGTCTTCTTCCCGTGGTCCGCGGAGGCCTCGCCGGACGCGAAGGTCGCCGAGATGGCCGCGGCGCTCGAGACGGTGGGGACGGAGGTACGGCGATGAGCGAGACGTTCCGAGCCACGATCATCCAGAGCGGCAAGACCGCGTGCGGCATCCAGGTCCCGGAGGCGGTCGTCAACGCCCTCGGCGGGAGCAAGCGGCCGGCCGTCGTCGTCACCATGGATCACTACACGTACCGGTCCACTGTCGCGCCGATGGGCGGGGAGTGGTGGGTCGGGGTCAACTCGGACCACCGCGAGGCGTCCGGCCTCAAGGCGGGCGACGAGGTGCAGGTGACCCTGGAGCTGGACACGGCCCCGCGCGAGCTGGAGGTCCCGCCCGAGCTCGGCGCGGCGCTCGATGCCGATCCGACCGCGAAGGCGTTCTTCGACGGGCTCTCGTACAGCAACAGGCGGGTCTTCACGCTCAGCGTCGAGGGCACGAACAACCCGGGGACCAGGGCCCGCCGCGTCGAGAAGGCGATCACCCTGATGCGCGAGGGCCGGGTCCGCTAGCGCCCGACCGGCTGGCGCCCGGCTAGGGCTAGGAGGCGCGCCCGTCCTCGTCCACCGGCAGCGGCGTGTCGACCGCCGCCCACGTCCGCACCCGGTCCCGCTTCACCTTGAAGGTATGCGTCCGCGGGAAGTCCGCCTCCGGCCAGAGCCGCCACCCGGCGATCCGCTGGTTGGGCCCCAGGGTCGCGTTGGCGGCCTTGACCGCGGTCTCGATCTGGCGCCGCAGGTCGTCCGGTGGCGTGCTCTCGATGGACGAGGTCGCCCGCTGGTCCCGCGGGTCGCCGTGGGTGCCCGGGGCGAGCACGACCACCTCGATCCGGCCAGGCCGAGTCTCGACCGCCACGGAGTCCCGGATCCCTGCGACGCGCAGGGCGTTCTCGATGTCCTCCGGGTAAACGTTGAAGCCGTTGGGCAGGACGATGATGTCCTTCTTGCGGCCGTGGAGGTGGAGGCGGCCCTGCTCGTCGAGCTGGCCCAGGTCGCCGCTCTTGTACCAGCCGTCCTCGGTGAAGGCGGCGGCGGTCGCCTCGGGGTTGTTCCAGTAGCCCTTGAACAGGGTGGGGCCGCGGAACTGGATCTCGCCATCGTCGGCTATCCGCATCTCGACGGGCTTGGGCGGCCATCCCACGCAGCCCAGCGGGTGGTCGTCCATCGTGGTGCAGGAGCCCGCGGCGGTCTCCGTGGCGCCGTACCCCTGGAGGACGATGACGCCCATGTCCTCCCAGGCCTGCTGCAGGGCCGGCGGCAGGAACGCGCCGGCCGTGGCGAACAGCCGCAGCCCGCCGCCGAGCTTCGCGTGGACGCTGCGGAACAGGAGCCGACGCGCGGAGTAAGGGAGGTACCGCGCCACCCGCCGCAGCCGGTTGAACTGCGCCGTCCTGCCCTGCTTGTCTACCTCGCGCTCGATGGCGCTCCAGAACAGGTCGACGACCTGCGGGACGAGGAGCATCGTGGTGACGCGGTGCTCGGCCAGGCTGTCGAAGATCACCCGCGGGTTGCGGCTCCGGACGTAGAGGA
>JANNHX010000400.1:0-2904 GCA_031404615.1 Chloroflexota bacterium | reverse complement strand
GGGAGCCTTCGCGGCCCGTCACGAGCACCCTCCCGTCGAGCAGTCGCGTGGCCGAGAGCCCGCAATCATCCCTGATCGCCATCTTCCCGGTGGCGGACCAAGTCCCAGTGGCCGGGTCGTATGCCTCTGCCGAGTCGAACCGTTGGTTGTCCGTGCCCCCGCCCGCAACGAGCACTCTGCCGTCGGGCAGGAGGACGGCCGCGCCACCACGACGCCCAAGGAAGCCGTCCTGGGGAGTGGCCATGCTCCCCGTGGCGGCCCAGGTCCTGCTGTTGGGGTCGTACAGCTGGGAGCCTTCGCGGCCCGTCACGAGCACCCTCCCGTCGAGCAGTCGCGTGGCCGAGAGCCCGCAATCATCCCTGATCGCCATCTTCCCGGTGGCGGACCAAGTCCCAGTGGCCGGGTCGAACACCTCTGCGCCAAGGGTCAGGTTGTCCGCGTCCGGGTCGTCGACGACCCCCACGAGCACCTTGCCATCACCCAGCAACGTCGCCGCGAAGCAACGCGGGGGCTTGGCCATGTTCCCTGTGGCGGACCAGGTCCCCGTGTCCGGGTCGTACAGCTCCGCGGACGTGTCAGTCCCGTCGCCGCTGCCGCCGCCCGCCACGAGCACCCGGCCATCGAGCAGCCGCACCGTGGTATGGCCAGAGCGAGGCGTGCCCATGGTCCCGGTGGGGATCCAGGCGCCTGCCGGTGGGGTGGCTGCCAAGGCGGGTGGCGGCGAGACGCCGGCGGGGATGTACAGCTCCGCTGAGCCCCCGCTACCCGCCACGAGGACGGTGCCATCAAGCAGCGACGTGGCCGAGCCAGCGGTGGGCATGACCATCTTCTCGGTCGCCATCCAGGTCCCGGTGACGGGGTCGTACACCTCTGCGCCGTCGACATCGCCCACGAGCACCTTGCCGTCGGGCAGCACGGTGGCCGGGAAGCGAGCGTGGGTCTTGAGCATGCTCCCGGTGGCTGACCAGGTCCCGGTGGCCGGGTCGAACAGCTCCGCGGACGTATCGTCCTGATCGTCGTTTGCGCCGCCCACGACGAGCACCCTGCTATCGAGGAGCGGCACCACGAGGTGTTCAAGGCGTGGCGTACCCATCGTCCCGGTGGCGATCCAGGTGCCATTGGCCGGATCGTACAGAGCGGCCCTGTCGCGAGACGTGTCTTCGCCGCCCGCGACGACCACCCTGCCATCGGGCAGCGTGACCGGCGTGGGGATGTCCACGGGAGGTGTCAGAGGCCCCGTCGCAGTCCAGGTTCCGCTGTCGGGGTCGTACAGCTCGGAGATGCCGCCGTCGTGGACCACGAGCACCCGGCCGTCGCGCAGCATCGTGGCCTGGCCCCAGTGGCTCGACCCGTCTTCGTCGATCAGAGCCATCGCCCCGGTGGCGGTCCAGGTCCCGACTGCCGGGTCGTACACCTCGGCGCCCCGGTCATGGCCGACCAGCACCCTGCCGTCGCGCAGCAACGTCGCCCCAAACGCGAAGCCACCCGTGGGCCTGAGGGTGCTGCCGGTGGCGGACCACGTCCCGGTGGCCGGGTCGTAGAGTTCGGCGGAAGTGTCGCCCCCATCGCCTTCGGCGCCGCCCACTACGAGGACCCGGCCGTCGAGGAGCCGTACCGCGGTGTGGCCGGTGCGAGGCGTGCCCATTCTCCCGGTGGCGATCCACGCTCCAGCTTGGGCCGCAACGGGTGACACCGTCTCGGTCGGTGCAGGCGAGGTATCGACCGTCGGGGTTGACGACTCCGTGGTCGGCGATGGCGCCGCGTCGGCGGCCAACGAGGGCACCGGCTCCGGCGGCACCAGCGAGGGCAGGCGAACAAGATCGGAACCCGCCGCCACCGCACCACCGACGAGCAGCAGGGCCGCCGCCGCGAGAAGCGTGAGGCCGCGGCCCCGGAGGAACGACCGGGTTCGGTGCATCGGTGTCCGAGGGATCGCCACCACATCGGCCCGCAGCGAGATCGGCGCGGTCTCGTCTCCATCGCCCTCGGTGCGGTACCACGCCACCAGGCGTGCTTCGAGCTCGCGGTCGTTCATCGCTGGGTCCCCTCGCTGTCGCCGGCGTCGAGCGCCTCGTGCAGCCGCTTGAGCGCGTAGTGCAGCCGCGACTGGACCGTCCCCGCAGGGATGTCCAGCCGGGCCGCGATGTCCTCGATGGCCAGGTCCCGGTAGTAGCGCAGCGCCACGACCACCTGGTGGTCGGGCGACAGGGTGGCGATCGCGGCACCGAGGACGGCGTGGTCGTCGGTGCGGCCGCTGTGGTCGCCGGTCGCGAGGGCGACTTCGGCCGAGATGTCCGTCGCATGCCGGCCCGGAGCCCGCAAGCGGTCGCGGCAGGTGTTGGCCAGGATCCGGTCGAACCACGGCTCGAAGCGCAACGGGTCGCGCAGTGTCTCCCACTTGCGCCACGCCTGGACGAATGCGTCGTGCGTCGCGTCCTGGGCCTCGGCCCCATCGCGCAGGATCGCCCGGGCCAGGCGATACGCCTTGTCCAGGTGCTCGTCGGCCAGCCGCGTGAAGGCTGCGGCGCGAGCCTGGCTCTCGCCGGCCAGGACGGTCGGGCGATCTGCCATGTCGATGACCTCGGACGATTGCCTCACGATGACATGACGATCCAGCGAGGCAATACCTTCACCTGGGACGCTGGACGAGTGTCGCCCTCGGTGAGTAGCTCCGAGATCGGGCTCGACATCGCCGGTCGCGACCTGCCTGCCAGGCGATCGTCTTTCGGCCCGTTGCTCGCCTCAGGCCGTCGGTGAGCACGCTCGGCGAGGACCCTCGGCAGGATCAGGGCTTCGTGCGCGAACTCCCACCTACCGACAGGTGGAGCTGGACGAAGTCGTTGGGGGCGATGGTCACGGGACGTCCATGGTACCGGCGCGGGCGGGGCAGGGCGATGGGCCGTC
>JANNHX010000399.1:0-8751 GCA_031404615.1 Chloroflexota bacterium | reverse complement strand
CCACGGCACGGCTCTGCCACTGGCTGGAGTCGCGGATGTTGATGTCGCCCGCCCACGACATGCCGCCGAGGTTGAAGACGTGCATCTGTTCGCTGGCGGGAGCGCCCAGGACGTGGACCTTGACCGGGTCGCCTGCATAGGCGCGCAGCAGCGGCGTGCTCGGATCGCCGTGGACGAGCGAGCTGAACATTCGGGCGTCGATGGGCCGGCCCTCGACCTGACGGTAGTTGACGAGCGCGGGCCCGCTGACGTCGCGCGGATAGGGCATCGTCTCCTGCCCGATCCGCGGATCCTGGTCGGCGAGCACGAGCGTGAAGTCGCGGTAGTCCGGCTTGCCGGGCACGTGGACATCCACGATGGCACCGGTGTCGGTCACAGCACCCGACCGCGGGTCGCTGAAGGTCAAGCCGGCCGGGGCCACCACGATCGAGCCGTAGAGCCCGTCCCAGGCTCCGTCGGCACCGGCGAGGTCCGAGATGGTGGTGCTCTCGAGCTTCTGCGTGTCGGCGAAGAAGGTGTACATCTTCGTTCCGCCGGGTCGCACGGCCTGGTCCGGGGCATTGTTGCCGACGTTCACCCCACTCGACCCGAGGTCGCGCAGGAGGGCGCCGACGTGGAAGGACGCCGCGTCCAGGGCACGCTCGTTCCGGAGCGTCACCTGGACGCACTCGCCGGCCGACACATGGAGGACGAGCGGCTCCGGGAAGAGCGTCCTGTTCCGGACAGCCGCAGCCTGGGAGCTGCGGACGAACGCGGCCTTGCGGCCGTCGCGCCCGCCGCCGGCAGCGGTGCTCGGCAGGTCGACGGCGCTGATGGCGAAGGCGTGGACCGGGGCACCGGTCGGGCACGTGTCCTGCTCGGGCGGCGGCACCGGGTACCCGGGCAATGGCTGGAGGGATGGCTGGACGCTCGGGAGGACGCGGAGCAGACCCCACGCGCCGTCCTGGAAGCGCCGGTTCACGCCATCGTGGTAGAGGTAGTCGCCCGGGACGTGGTTCGGCCCGCCGGCGCCTCCCTTCAGGATCAGCGTGAACCGCTCGGAGACCCCGGCGTGGATCGTGGACACGGGGCTGGACGCCACGTATTCGTTGTCGCGGTAGCGCGGCTCCCAGTAGGTCTGGTGGCCGTCGATCGTGAACGTGTTCATCCCCTGGCCCACGTTGATCTTCCGGATGACCACCGGGTCACCTGCGTAGGCCTTCAGGATCGGGGTGAAGGGGTCGCCGTTGCCGGGTGGCAGGGAGCTGAAGCGCGTCGCCGGATCCGCCCCGCGGTCCGTCCACGGCTCCGCCCGGAGGTTGATGGTCGCCTCGACCGGGTTGCCGTCGTCGATCGTCCACAGGGCGAACTCGCGGAACGCCCCCGGGATGACGCCCGGGATCAGGGCGCACTGGTCCGATGTGCCAGGCGGGAAGTAGCTCGGCGTGGTCCTCGGGACGCAGGCCGGGTCGGTGCGGATGTCCGCGATGGCGCCGGCGCGGATCTCCTCGCCGGTGACGGGATCGTGGTAGGTCGAGCCCTCGGGCTCGACGATCAGCTGGCCGACCATGCCGTGGCTCCAGCCGTGGATGCCGTTGACGTGATCGTGGAAGAAGACGTTGTCGAGCGCGGCATCCGGGTACCAGCGGTACTGGGCGAACTCCGTGCCGGCCCACTGGCCGGCCGGGTGGGCGTTGACGAGCGGCTTCGTCAGGGTCACGCGCCGGGCGGTGTTGTTCACGGACGCGATCTGTCGGATCTCGATGCTCTCGGTGCCCATGCCCACGGCGATCCAGACCCCGCGCCGGAACTTGGCGACGCTGGCCAGGGTCAGGGTCGTGTCGCCGGCAATGGCCGCGGCCGTCAGCTGCGGGTCGACGACCTTGTAGGGCCGGATCGACTGCTCGTACGAGAAGCCCGAGATCACGCCATCCGAGCCCTGCGTGTCGAACTGGACGTGGTGGATGTGGATGTTCGTCTTGGAGAACGGGATCTCCGGACCGCCGTCCGTGAGCTCGCTCGTGTAGGTCAGGGCAACGCAGTCGCCGATATTCGCGCGCAGCGCGAGCGGCTCGCGGGACTGGACCCCGGCGTAGACCTTGGTGCCCGCGATGATCGCGTCCTTGTCCGCGGCGAGCACGTCGAGCGCGCCGAGGCCGTCGACCTGGTTGCTCTTGCCCGGGTCCGTGACCTGGATCGGCACCGGGATGCCCACGACGTTGAACGTGCGCAGCGGGGCACCCGAGGGGCAGATCGCGTCCGGGCGGTTTGCCCATGGGTCGATGCCCCTGGTGCTCGTCGTGCCGAGCGGCAGAACCGGGACGGGCGCCTTGTTGCCGGACTCGCCGAGGTACGGCGCGCCGGAGTGGCCGTTGGGGGCAAACGGTGGCCGCTTGCCGATGTGCGGGCGCAGCATGGGGAAGGCAGGCCGGCCGTTCGCCGGGTTGAACAGGATCTTGGGCCGGCTCCCGACGTAGCCGCCGGCCGAGAACGTGACCGGGCTGCCGTTGAGCTCGTAGGTGCTCTGGATCGCCTGGTCCACGATCAGCGCGGAGGGGCGTCCCGGCACGACGTTGGCAAAGTTGGGCCAGGGCACGGTCTGCCCGCCCAGCGGCACGTTCGAGGCGCGGTCCGGCTCGCCCAGGTACAGCCCGGTCGGACCGTCCACGGTCCAGTCCCAGACCGAGGCGTCCTGGTCCGCCGTGTCGCCCGTGGCCGCGTTGACGGCACGCGTCACGCCCGGCGGGGGCAGCTGGGGCCGGATCCACGCGTCCAGCGTCTGGGCAGTGATGGCCTGGCCGGCGATCGTCCGGTTGAGGAGGCCGGCCGAGTCGACCGCCTGCGCCAGCGGCGCACGATCCGGGAGGGGCATGAGGTCCGGCTGGAGCGTGTCGAACACGCGCCAGATGCCCCACATCCCTGCGAAGTAGTGGTGGGCGATGTGGCAGTGGAACAGGAACTCGCCTGCGCCCTGTTGCCCGCCCCCCGCGCCGTTCTCGATCTCGAGGGCGAACGACTCGCCGGGGCCCATGGACTGGGAGTCGATGCGGGCCGATTCCGACTGGACGTCGGTCGGGCGCTTGTTGAGGCCGGTCTTGCCGTAGTCCGAGGTCGGGTCCGCCTTGGGGTTGAAGTGCCAGCGGTCCGCGCCGCCGTGGAGGTGATAGACATGGAAGACCTCGCTCCCGGCATGGACGATGCGGAACTTGGTCGGGTCGCCCAGGTAGCCGCGCGGCATGATGTTGGTCGTGTCGCCGAACGTGTAGGAGCTATACACGACGGACTTCTGGTCCTCGGCGTAGTCCAGCCGGGCCATGAACGGCTCGGAGCGGTAGTTCATGGCCCGCGTTCCCGGCCGGTAGGCGTCGGTGTGGGGGTCGATGGTCGGCAACACGAGGCCGCTGATGTCGAGCGGGACGGTCTCGTTCTCGTCCTCGTTGCCGATCTCGTGGAAGATCTTGACGTTCTCGCGGAACGCCTTCCCGGTGGCCGGGATGATGTCCGCCTCCCAGCCCGAGAGCTGGGGCAGCCCCGTGGTCGAGTTGCGGTAGGTCGAGCCCGGCGGCTCCACGATGAGCGCGCCGAACAGGCCGTGCGCCACGGCCTGCCGGTTCCCAGCGCCCGGGTGCAGGTAGTGGGCGCCCTCGAGGGTGCGGTCGTCCGGGATCCAGTAGGTGTAGGTCGCGGTGCCGCCCGGGGGCACGGACGACGCGGCGTTGCGGCCGACGGCGTCGCCGGACGAGCCGGCCTCGAACGCCAGGCCGTCGATGTGGATCCCGTACACGTTGTCGGTCGCCTGGGGCGCTGGCCGGGTCGTCCGGTTCGTGAAGCTGATCTGGACGCAGTCGCCCTGGTTGGCGCGGATGGCCAGCGGCTGGATCGCGTCGTCGCGCAGCCCGATCGAGAGCCCGGTCCGCCCCTCGGCCTCCTCGGCGCGGACGGCCGGAATCATGGCGTCCAGGACGTACATCTGGGCCAGCGGATCGTGCGTCCCGAACCGGTCGAGCCTCATGACCATGTCGATCGCGGAGACGTCGAACGCCTTCAGCGGGGCGGTCGCGGGACACGGTCCGACCGGGTCGGCGGCCCGGACGGCGGCGGTGTCGACGGGGGGGACCACTCCGGACGAGGCGAGGAGCGCCACGCCGACGGCGAGCGCGAACGCACGCCGGAGGGGCACGGATCCGAACCATCGGCGAGCCGCTCGCGGGCTCGGTGGCGCCGCGAACACCCGGCCGCCGAGGGTGGCAACGACCGCGCTCGCGATCAGGAGGTTGGCCAGCAGGGCCGTGACCCCCTCGTTGATCATGTGGATCGCCAGCGGCATCTCCACGCCGTGCTCGTCGTGGCGCCCGCCGAAGATGAGCCCGTGGAGCGGGCTCGCGAGCGCCAGGGCGAGACTCGTGACGCCCGCCACGACGGCCACCAAGGTCGCCACGGTGAGCAGGGGGGACGCCGCGCCGGCGTACGGCCGGAGGGCCCTGACCCCGAGGCGGAGTCCGAGCCACACCGCCACGAGGACGATCGGCAGGGCGAGCGTCGAGTCGCGAAGCCAGTGGAGGATGCCGGCCGGGGCCCCGGGCTCGGTTGCCCCCGCCGCCTCGTGAAGGAGGTGCAGCCACAGGCCACCGCCGTAGGCGATCCCGAGCGAGAGCATGGCGAGCACGATGGGACGAATCCTCTCGCGTGGTTCCGCCCGGCCCGAAGGCACGATCTGCTGGCCCATCGAATGCTCCCGTCTCTCCAACCTGTTGCGGCCTTGCTGCGTCATGGCGTCGCGCGAATCCCCGTCGCGCGGGTCAGCGTGGTTCGTCACTCGTCGTGATCCTTGTCGTCGGCGTGACCCGGGTCCTGGGCGGGCGGCTCATTCAGCGTCCCCACGGGGACCGTGATCGGCGGGCCACCGGGGTCCAGGTAGACGACCGATGTACCGGCGCCGCCCAAAGGGACGACGAATGCGAGCGTCCCCCGGACCCCCGAACCCGGCTGGAGCTGCAGCGGCAGGATCGTCGTCCCGGTGGGGGCCACGGCGTCCCCACGGCCCTCGACGGCGAGACGGAACTGCCCGGCATCGACGAGGACGGCGCGGTCCCCGTCGTTGGCGATGTACACCGCGACTGCGACCTGCGCCTCGTCCGGCTGCACGAGGCTCTGGATCCCGTGGGTCATGCCGTTCCACATGTCCTTGGACCTGAGGCCGTCGATGGTCTGGGCGGTCTCGACGGTGACCGAGCCGAAGCTCGTGGGGATCGACTCACCCACCGCAGGAGCCCCGTGCTGGGCATCGCCGACGCTGAAGGCGCCGACTGCGAGCTCGGCCCCATAGAGCGAGAGGAGTCCGACGATGAAGATGAGTGCGAAGAGCGTGATCGGCGTCGTCCGCCGTTCGCTCCGGCCGGCGAGCGGCACTGCTCGTGCTGTCATCGGTTCGCTCCTTGCGGCCCGGTTGGACGCTGGGCAACTGGTACCCGAAACCGGCGGGCGGTCATCGACGTACAGCCGTAAACGGGCGTGCGGACGGGAACGAGATGGATCGCATCTGCGCATTACGGGTGTCGCGACCGCCGTGGGCCAGCCCCTCGATGGTGCGGCCGGTACCCCGCGCCTTGGGGGGTTGTGGTCGCCCCGCACTGCCGTCACCACCACCCCCAATCGAGGGGCTGGACACCCCCGCCGAAGGGGCTCACACTCCGCGGACGCTCAACGCCGCAACGGAGGACGATTGCGGGCGGGACTGCCCACCCCCGAGGGCCAAGGCCACGCGGCCATGGAGACCAGACTCGATGACGCCACGCGAGAACCGGCCGATCGGCCACCCGGATCGACGACCCGCGCGTCGCCGGGCCGCGGCGCCCGTGGCCGGCGCGGCCTTCGCCGCCGTCGCGCTCCTGGTCGGTCAATTCGGTCCTCGTCCGGGTGTGGCGGCCCGGGTTGCGGGCGGCACCGCGTCGGTGATCGTCATCGAGCAGCCCGGTCGTCACGAGGACGCCGTCCAGGCCGCGACGCGCCTCGGCGGCACGGTGGGCCGGCGGCTCGGTCTCATCGACGGGTTCACCGTGGACCTCGCCCGGGCGGCCATCCCCGCGCTCCGGGCCTCTGCCGCGGTTGCGTCCGTCGCCCCGAACACCACCCTGCAGCTTCTCGGGTCAGACGGGCTCTGGGGCGGGTCGGGCAGCGCCGGGACGATGGCGCGCACGGCTCGGGCGATCGGGGCCGTCGACGCCTGGGACGACCACGCCACCGGGGCGGGCATCGACGTCGCCGTGATCGATTCCGGGGTGGCCCCGGTCGACGGGCTCGCAGCCGACGGCAAGGTCGTCAACGGGCCGGACCTCTCGTTCGACCTCCAGGCAGGCGCCACGCCGTACATCGACGGGTTCGGACACGGGACGCACATCGCCGGAATCATCGCCGGGCGCGACAACGCCATCGCCCCGGGCCACAAGCCCGAGGACCGCGACTTCGCCGGTATCGCACCCGATGCGCGGATCGTGAGCGTCAAGGTCGCCGGGGCGTCGGGCCAGACCGACGTCTCGCAGGTGATCGCGGCGATCGACTGGGTCGTCCAGAACCGCAGGAGCGGCGATCTCAACATCCGGGTGCTGAATCTCTCGTTCGGCACCGACGGAACCCAGGACTACCGCGTCGATCCCCTCGCCCACGCGGTCGAGGTGGCCTGGCGGAACGGCATCGTCGTGGTGGTGGCCGCCGGCAACGCCGGCGCCGGCCGGCCGGGGCTCGTCGATCCCGCCTACGACCCGTATGTGATCGCCGTGGCGGCGGACGACACCGGTGGCACGAACCAGGCCTCCGACGACACGGTGCCCGCCTGGTCGAGCCGCGGTGACGGAACGCGGAACCCGGATCTCGTCGCGCCCGGCGTGTCGATCCAGGGCCTCCGCGTGCCCGGCTCCACCCTCGATCGGGCGGTTCCGGCGGCGGCCGACGCCCGGTTCCTGCGCGGCAGCGGCACCTCGCAGGCGGCGGCGGTGGTCTCGGGCGCCGTGGCCCTGCTCCTCTCGGAACGCCCGTACCTCTCCCCGGACGAAGTGAAGGCGCTGCTCAAGGCGACCGCGTCGCGGCTGCCCTACGCGGGCACGGAGGCCCAGGGCGCCGGGCTCGTCGACGTCCACGATGCCCTGAGTGCGCGTGCACCCACCCGGACCCAGACCTGGGAGCGGGCGACCGGCGGCGGCTCGCTCGAGGCGGCTCGCGGCTCGGTCCACCTCGCCCTCGACGGCGCGCCCCTCGACGGCGAGCGCGACATCTTCGGTGCAGCGTGGGACGGGGCAGCCTGGGGGGATCTGGCCGAGCGGGGTCTCAGCTGGGAAGGCGGGGCCTGGAACGGGCAGGCCTGGACCGGAGCGTGCTGGTGCGCGACATCCTGGAGCGGCCTCAGCTGGAGCGGGTTGAGCTGGAGCGGGTTGAGCTGGAGCGGTCTCAGCTGGAGCGGCCTCAGCTGGAGCGGGTTGAGCTGGAGCGGGTTGAGCTGGTCGACGGTGCGGTGGAGCGCCGGCTGAGCGGCGGCGGCCGCCTCGGGTCCGGGCTGTGAGCACCACGCTCACGCCGGATCAGGGCGCAGCCGACGAGCTCCCCGCAGGTCGTCTCCGCCGGGCCGCATCCGCTTCGATCGGCCGGTTCGGGGGCACGACCGGCGCCTGGCTGTTCATCGTGGCGCTCGCCCTGGCCTCGATCGCCGTCTTCGTGACGCTCATCCTCCCGATGTCGGCCTACGACCAGGGCCAGCTGCCATGGCTGTTCTTCGTCGTGGCGTTCGGGCTGGCGGAGGTGGTCGTCATCCACTTCAGCGTACGATCCCAGGCCGTCACCATCTCGATCGCGGAGTTTCCGCTCGTCATCGGCTTCTACTTCGCCGATCCGTCGGTGCTGGTGCTCGCCCAGCTGGCCGGGGCTGCCGTCGTCCTGGCCGTCGTTCGCAAACAGGCCCTCATCAAGCTCGCCTTCAACCTTGCGCTGTTCAGCCTCAGCAGCTCGCTGGCGATCGTGGTCTTCCGGGCGATCGCGCCGCCTGTTTTCGACGATCTGCTCGCCTCGTGGGTTGCCTCGTTCGCCGGAGCCAGCGTGCTGACGCTCATCGGAGCGCCGGCGATCGCGCTGGTGATCTCCATCTCACTCCGCCAGGTCCAGCCCGGCGCGTTGGGCGCCGGACTCCTGTTCGGCCTCATCGCGGCGGCCGTCAACACGTCTCTGGGGCTCGTCACGGTCGAGTTCCTGCGCACCAACCCCCAGGCCCTGTGGCTGGTCCTGGCACCCGCGCTGGTGGCGATTCTGGGCTACCGCGCCTTCGCCGCCCAGCGGGAGCGTGAAGCACGTGTGGAGTTCCTGTACCGCTGTGCGGGAATCCTCGCCCGGCCGTCGGGCGCAGCCGACCCGCTCGTCGAGATGCTGTCGCTCGCGCGCGACAAGTTCCGCGCCGAGGTCGCGGAGATCCTGGTCGGGCCCGGCGCCGGTGGGCGGCAACCCACCCGGACCTCCGTCGGCCCGGGCTCGGCGGTCGAAGCCGCCACTCCGATCGACGATGACCGGTTCGCGGCGAGCATGGCCTCGCTGCCGACTGCCGGCGCAGGCGCCCGGATCTCCCACCCTCGCGGGCCCCACGCGATCGGAGAGCGGCTGGTGCCTCGGCGCCACGCCGACGAGATCAGGGTCCCCCTCCGCGTTGACGACGAGGTCGTGGTTTAAAACTGAGGAAGAAGCCAGGAATCGAGTTAGTCAATTGCGAAGAGATGGATATGCATCAGATTTTCTTTG
>JANNHX010000398.1:0-2970 GCA_031404615.1 Chloroflexota bacterium | reverse complement strand
CCCGCGCGTGCTCGCGGGCGTCGGGCTCGTCGGCTCCGCCTGCTATGCAGCCATGTGGATCGCACGGCTCATCTGGCCGGAGGTGTCGTGGGTCGCCCCGATCGCATCGGTGCCGATCCTGATCGCCGAAGTGGTCGGGGGCCTCTGGCTCCTGTTCCGGGCGATCGACGTCCGCCAACCCGCGTCGCCCGGGGTCCCGCGGTGAACGCCGCGTGATCGTCGACCCGGCGTTGCTGGCGTTCCTCGGGGTGGCGATCCTCATGGTTGTCAGCCCGGGACCCGACACGGCGCTCGTCGTCCGCAACACGCTCCTGTCCGGCAGGCGTGCCGGCGCGGCCACGGTGCTCGGTGTGATCTGCGGGATCGCGGCCTGGGCGCTCGCGGCGGCGGTCGGCCTCGCTGCGATCCTCGACGCCTCCGCCGGTGCGTTCACCGCTCTAAAGCTTGCCGGCGCCACGTACCTCGTCGCGCTCGGGCTGCTCACCCTGCGGGGTCCTCGCCATCCATCGACGCCGGACCGGGGCGGCGGGGCATCGTTGACCGCTCGCCGTGCATGGACCCTCGGGTGGCTCTCTGCCAGCCTGAATCCGAAGCTCGGGGGTCTTCTTCCTCACCCTGCTCCCGCAGTTCGTTCAGCCGGGCATCGATGAGCCAGCTCGTCTCCTCGGGCTGGCGGTGGTGTTCGGCGCCCTGGGCCTGGCCTGGCTTCTGCTCGTGGTGGAGATCGTGGTCCGGACGCAAGCCGCAGTCGCGCGCCCGGGGATCGGGCGCACCGCGCGATGGATCACGGGAACGGTGCTGATCGGGCTCGGTGCCCGTGTCGCCGTGGCCCGTGACTAGGGGCCAGGCCGCCGCGGCTCCGATGCCCGGCCTCAGGTCGCGCCGTCGCCCTTGACGGTCAGGACGACATTCCCGGTCTTCTGGTGGGTCTCAACGTACCGGTGCGCCTCGACCACATCCTCGAGCGGGAACGATCGGTCGATCACCGCTCGATAGCCGCCATCCTCGATGAGCTCCTCGAGGAAGCGGAGGTCCTCGTTCCGGTACTCGGCCATGCCCAGCCTCACCCGCCTCGTGCCGATCCAGCGCGTCAGCAGCGAGAGGACGAGGACCGGGAGCACCGACCCGGCCGATCCCGCGGTCAGGTAGATGCCGCCCGGAGTGAGGGAGCGCCGCGACCGCCAGGCCGAGAGCCTCCCAACCGCGTCGAGGACGATGTCGTACGTGCGGCCGTTCGCCGTGAAGTCGTCTCGCGTGTAGTCGATGACGCGGTCGGCTCCGAGGGACCGCGCGAGCTCCAGGTGCCTCGTGTCGACCACCGCGGTGACCTCCGCACCCGCGTGCTTGGCCAGCTGGACCACGGCCGTGCCGATGGAGCCCGACGCGCCGTACACCAGCAGGTGGTGGTCCTTCTCGAGCCCGGCCTGTCGCAGGAACGCCAGGGCGGTACACGCCCCGTCGGCGACCGCGGCCGCCTGCTCGAAGGTCATGGCCGCCGGTTTGTGCGCCAGCACGCCGTGCTCGCGGACGCACACGTACTCCGCGTTGGCGCCCGAGCGGATCCCGAACACTTCGTCGCCGACCCGGTACCGGGTCACGGCTGCACCGACCGCCTCGACGACCCCGGCCAGCTCCATCCCGGCGATCCGCTGCTTCGGCCGGCGAAGGCCGGTGACGGCACGGGCAAACCAGTACTCGGATCCCCGAAGCCCGGTGTCCGATCGCGTGACGCTGGAGGCGTAGACCCTGACCAACGCCTCGTCGTCCTTGGGCACCGGCCGGTCGACCTCCGCGATCCGCAGGACCTCAGGTGGCCCATACCGGTCGTGAACAACCGCTCTCACTGTGTCCATCCCTGTCTCGTTCGACTCGCGCCGAGGATCGGTCCGGTGTACTCCTCACATTCTGCCGGCTTGCATGGGACGATGCCCACCCGCAGGATCGCCGTACGCGTCTCCCACGTCCGCCGAAGCAGCCTGCGATTCCCAGCGCGCCGCATCCACCCCCTTGAAGATCAGCCACAGCGTCAGCGCGCCCTCACCCAGAAGGGCGGGCAGCAGGAACAGGACTGACGAGAGCGACGGCGCGACGAAGCTCACCAGGCTGTTGGTGAAGTAGCAGAACCCGGCGATGCCCATCAGGACGCCGATGATCCGGGGCATCAACGTCGACCGCACGATGAGGTAGCCGAGGCTGAGGCCGAAGCATCCGAAGAACACCAGGGCAATCGAATAGCCGTCCGCCTGCACCTTGAGCGACAGATACGCGAGTACATCGACCTGTTGTTCGGTCAGAGCACCCAGAGCAGGCCCGCCGGTGAGCACGAGCATGGGCGCGATGTGGAAGACCAGCACGGTTGCCTGGATGGCGGTCCCGAGGAGAGAGAACAACACTGCCAATGCGGCGACGCTCCTGCTCACGACGCTGAACAGTCTGTAGAAGATGACCGCCAGGACCACGTTGCACATGAGTGGGAGCAGATCAGCAACGAAGCCCCATCGGTAGAGCTGCCCATTCGCCACGAGGTTGACCCCAGTGGCCGCCGCGTCGCCTGGGACGACCAGGCCCTGACGCACGTAGGCCTGGGCGAAGGCGCCGGCGACGATGATGAACAGGTACAGGAGACCGGCGATTCTCGCGTCGCGGCGCGGCCGTGTCGGTCGTCGCGTCGAGCAGCGAGTCATGGTCTTCAGGTGACGTCGAGTCCGTCGCGGCGCGGCATGGCATTCGGCCAGACGCGACCCGCCAGGCGCTCCGTCGCCTGGTCGCCCGGGGCCACGTCGATCCTCAAGCAGACGGGCCGACATCGAGTGCGGCATCCACAACCCACCTCAGCCTGCGTCCGGTCATCCTCTGCCTAGGTGCAGCTCGGGGGGATTGGCCACCCGGCTCTGCTCCCCGCGGTGGTCAGCCATCACCAAGGGGGACGCTGCAGCGGCCTCCGGCTGGTGACAGGCTAGCTGTCACAGG
>JANNHX010000397.1:0-2632 GCA_031404615.1 Chloroflexota bacterium | reverse complement strand
GAGGGCGCCACCTCGGTGCCCGGGTCGAGAGCGGTGCCTCCTCGAGCGGGAGGCGGAACAGGATGATCCGGGTGGGCAACGGCACCCAGTCGCCGCCCCACTCGTTGAGCGGCACGCCCTCGTACAGGCCGTAGAGCGTGTCGTCCGGCCCGAGCTCGCCCTCACGGCGCTGCTCCGGGGAGGGCTCGTCAGCGATGACCAGCGCGATCTCGTCGAGCGCGGCCCGGAACGGCATCGGAATCCCGGCGACGGCGCGGTCGACGAGGCGGTCGAAGCGCTCGTGGTGCGCGGCATGCGGCCGCCGCGGTGCGTTCCTGGACCCGCGGCGGCGCTTCGGCATGACGCCCGTATCCTAGCCGCCATGACCCCCGATCCCGAGCCGGACCCGCTGCCCAGCCTGCGCCCGACCGCGCTGGACGGCGACGCCTCGCCCGATCCCAATCCCGCCGCCGAGCCCGAGGGCTACCTCGTGACCGCCGACGACGGGACGAGGATCCACTTCCACGACTGGGGGGCGCCGGCGGGCGCCGAAGCCGAAGCCGAAGCCCAAGGGGCTGCCGCTGTCCACGGGGGACCGCGGCGGGGTGTCGTGCTGGTTCCCGGGCTCCTCGCGCCGGCCTGGACCTGGGCGCCGGTCGCGCGGCGGCTCGCGGGGGAGCGGCGGACGGTCGTGGTGGACCTGCGTGGCCATGGGCTCTCCGACGCACCGCCGTCCGGCTACGACCTCGCGACGCTGGCGGCGGACGTCATCGTCGCCGCCGAGGGCTCCGGGGCGCTGGACGGGGGCCCCGTCGTGCTGGCGGGGCACGGGTTCGGGGCGATGGTCGCGGCCGGGGCCGCGGCAGTGCTGGGCGAGCGGTGCGCGGGCCTGGTGCTGGTCGACGGCGGCTGGGAGCGGGTCGAGGAGACGACCGGTGTCGACGTCGAGGAGTTCCTGCGCGGCCTTGACGAGCCGCCGGAGGTGCTGCGCTCGATGGACGCCTGGCTCACGGACCGGCGCGCGTTCGATCCCGCGAGCTGGGACGCGGACCAGGAGCGCGCGACGCGGGACGGCGTCGTGGAGACGGCCGCGGGGCATGTGCTGCGCGCTGTGCGGCCCCATGTCATCGATGCGGTGGCGCGGGCGATGTTCACCTACCAGCCCACGGCGGCGCTGGCGGCCGTCGCGGCTCCGGTGACCGCGCTCGTGGCGTTTGCGACGGGGGAGACGGACCTGCGCCTGGCCGAGCTGCGCCGCGCCGCAAACGCAAGGGTCGCGGCGGGTCGCGGGCCCATCGCCGTCGCGGGGTTCCCTGCGGACGCCCACAACCTCATGCGCTACCGCCCGGCCGAGGTGGCCTCGGCGATCCTGGGGCCCGCCCGCCCGGCGTAGTCGCCAACGAGGTCGCCGAAGGCCCGGCGTCGTCGCCGACGGCGACTTGGCCCCGCCGCCCGCCGCCGCCGCCCGCCGCCGCGCTACCATCGCCGGACCATGACCGACCGACCCCGGCCCCGCGACCTGCCCGAGAACGTCCGCCGCCTCGTCGAGGAGATCGAGAACGAGATCGGCGACGAGGACGCACCGCGGCCCGGGCCTCCCGCGGGTGAGAGCGGCGGCATCGAGGCGGCCGTCCGCCAGATCCTCGTGGAGATCGGCGAGGACCCGGAGCGCGAGGGCCTGCTCGCGACGCCGGACCGCATGCACCGCATGTACCACGAGCTCACCGCGGGCTACCACGTCGACCCAGACCGGCTCATCAACCATGCGATCTTCGAGGTCGGCTACTCGGAGATGGTGGTCGTCAAGGACATCCCGTTCTACTCGCTCTGCGAGCACCACCTGCTGCCCTTCTTCGGCGTCGCGCACGTCGCGTACGTGCCCGAGGGGCGGGTCATCGGCCTGTCCAAGATCCCGCGGATCGTCGAGATGTACGCGCGCCGGCTCCAGGTCCAGGAGCGGATGACGCAGCAGGTCGCGGACTTCCTGATGGAGCGCCTCGCGCCCAAGGGTGTCGGCGTCGTGATGGAGGCGACGCACCTGTGCGCGGCGATGCGCGGCGTCCGCAAGCCCGGCACGGTGATGACGACCGCCGCGGTCCTTGGGCTCTTCCGCCGCAACGACAAGACCCGCGCGGAGTTCTTCGCGCACATCGGGCGGCCGTCCCCGGGCGCTTGAACCTTCTCGGGTCACGCCCGGGAAAGGCGGCCGGGCGGGCGGCCGCGAGTCACAGGGCGTGGATCACCGGGCAGGGACGCCGCTCCGGTGACCCGCGCTCGGTCACGCCACGGGCAGCTCGGCGACGATCGGCGCCGGCTTCACGCCTGCCGGGGTCGGTTCGGCGGGGGGCGGCGGCGCGTCCCACGCGCCGCTCGCAAACCAGCCGTGGACCTCGTCCAGGGCCGACACATACGCGCTGCGGCGGGCCGCCGGGGAGACGTCCATCGGCTGCACGTTGAAGAACTTGATGTCGGTGAGGCCGACGAAGCCGAAGATCGTCCGCAGGTACGGCTCCACGAAGTCGAAGGCCTTCATGTACCCGCTCGAGTAGTCGCCGCCGCGGGATGTCACGCAGATCATGCGCCGACCGTTGACGAGCCCTTCCGGCGAGCCATCCTCCCGATACCGGAACAGGTAGCCGGGCTGGACGATCGC
>JANNHX010000396.1:0-5106 GCA_031404615.1 Chloroflexota bacterium | reverse complement strand
TGTTTGCTGCCTACGCGATCTGCGACCTCGCCGAGCGCGAGTTCCCGCGGACGCGCTGGGGCGTCGCCCGGGCCGGTGACGAGGTCGTCTCGGTCGCCATGGAGTACAGCGGCCTGACGCCCCAGCCCATCTTCGTGATGGGCCAGCCCGAGGGGATCGCCGCGATCCTCAAGGACATCGTCCGGCCGCGCGCCGCGTACGTCGCCGCCAAGGCTGACTCGCTGCCGGCCGTCGCGCACCACTACCGCGTCGACTCCGGACCCGAGATGATCCGGATGTGGGTCGACCGAGGCACCTTCCAGCCGGTGATGGCGCGCGTCGAGCGCCTCCTCCCGGTCGAGGTCCACGAGCTCAACCGCCTCTACCAGCTGGGCTTCGCCGCCTGGCTGCCGTCGTCCGCCATCGCGGAGGGCGTCTACTACGGGATCCGTGTCAACGGCCGGCTCGTCGCCGCCGCCGGGACTCACGTCGTGAGCAAGGAGGCGAGCCTCGCCGTCGTTGGCAACGTCCTCACCCACGTCGAGCACCGCGGGCGCGGCCATGCGAAGGCCGTGACGAGCGCCGTGACCGCCGAGCTGCTCCGGTACTGCGACCAGGTGGTGCTCAACGTCCGGTCCGACAACCCGCCGGCGATCGCCGCCTACCGCCGCCTGGGCTACGAGGACCACTGCCGGTTCGAGGAGCGCCTCGTCCGCCGCACGACGCCGGCCTGGCCGGACCTCGCGGCCCCGTTCCGCCGCCTGTTCGCGAGCCGCCGCTCGACCCCTGCCGAGCCCCCGCCCGTCACCCAGGCCCACCCGATCAGGCCCATCGTGGCCCACGCCCATCCGTCCGACCAGCCGCCGGCCTCGCCCGAGACCGACGCCCCCGCCGAGGAGCCCACATGACCCACGCCATCCAGGTCCCGCACGACGTGACAGACCTCTCCCTCGCCGGCGAAGGGGTCCGCCGCATCGAGTGGGCGGAGCGCGAGATGCCCGTGCTGCGCCTCATCCGTGAGCGGTTCGAGCGCGAGAGGCCGCTCGCCGGTCTGCGCATCGGAGCCTGCCTCCACGTCACGACCGAGACGGCCAACCTGATGCGGACGCTCAAGGCCGGTGGCGCCGAGGTCCACCTTGCCGCGTCCAACCCGCTGTCCACGCAGGACTGGACCGCCGCCGCCCTCGTCGCCGAGTACGGGATCAGCACCTATGCCCGCCGCGGCGAGGGCAACGAGACGTACTACAGCCACCTGCGCACGGTCGCGGACATCCACCCGCAGATCACGATGGACGACGGCTGCGACCTCGTCACGCTGCTCCACAAGGAGCGCCGGGACCAGCTGCCGGAGATCCTCGCCGGGACCGAGGAGACCACGACGGGCGTCATCCGCCTTCGCGCGATGGCGGCCGACGGCGCGCTCACCTTCCCGGTCGTCGCGGTCAACGAGGCCGAGACCAAGCACCTGTTCGACAACCGGTATGGCACGGGCCAGTCGACGATCGACGGAATCCTGCGCGCAACCAACATCCTGATCGCCGGTCGCAACGTCGTCATCGCGGGTTACGGCTGGGTGGGCAAGGGCATCTCCTCGCGGATGTCCGGGCACGGCGCCCACGTCGCCGTCGTCGAGGTCAACCCGGTCCGCGCCATCGAGGCGCTGATGGACGGGTTCCAGGTTATGACCGTCGGTCAGGCGGCCGCATGGGGCGACCTGTTCGTGACCGCGACCGGCAATGTCAACGTCTTCCGCCGCGAGCACTTCGCGCAGATGCGCGACGGCGCGATCATGGCCAACAGCGGCCACTTCGATGCGGAGCTGGACCTTCCGGCATTGCGCGAGATGGCAGAGGGCCACATCCGCGACGTCCGCCCCAACCTCCAGGAGTTCGACCTGGGTGGCAAGAAGCTCAACCTCGTCGCCGAGGGCAGGCTCGTGAACCTCGGTGCGGCCGAGGGGCACCCGGCGGCGGTCATGGACATGAGCTTCGCGAACCAGGCGCTGTCCGCCGAGTACGTCGCGCTCCACCATGCGGAGCTCGAGGCCGGGGTCTACGTCGTGCCGGAGGCGATCGACGCCGAGGTCGCGCGCCTCAAGCTCGCCGCCCTGGGCATCAACCTCGACCCGATGACGCCCGAGCAGCTGGAGTACGTCTCCTCCTGGCAGCACGGGACCTGAGCCTTGACGATCGGGGAGAGCCTGGGCGCGGCCACACCGCTGGTCGCGCCCTACGGGAGCTGGGAATCGCCGATCGAGGTGGAGCTGGTCGCCGGGACGGCGATCGGGCTCTCCGAGCCGTGGACGGACGGTGACGACGTCTACTGGCTCGAGTCGCGGCCGGCGCAGGGCGGGCGCCGAACGCTGCTCCGCCACGGGCTCGACGGGGCGACCGTCGAGCTGACGCCCGACCCGTTCAAGGTGGGCAACCGCGTCCACGAGTACGGCGGCGGCTCGTTCGCCGTCGACGGTGGACGGGTGATCGTCTCGGAGCACACCGGTGGGCGGCTCTGGCGCCTGGACCGCGAGGGCTACGCCGCGCCCGAGGCGGTCACCCCCGAGGGACCATGGCGCTACGCGGACCTGGCGTTCGACCCGCGGTACCCGCGCCTGTACACGGTCCGCGAGACCCACGATGACGAGCGTCCGTACGACGCCACGCTCGTCGTGAATGAGGTCGTCGCGCTCGCGCTCGACGGGTCGGATGGGGCGGGGCGCGTCCTCGTGTCCGGGCCGGACTTCGTGGCGGGAGCGCGCCCCTCGCCGGACGGCCGGTCGCTTGCCTGGCTCGAGTGGGACCTGCCGCACATGCCCTGGGACTCGGTGCGCCTGCGCGTCGCCGAGGTCCTGGACGACGGGTCGCTGGGCGAGTCCCGGACGATCCTTGGCGGCCCCGGAATCTCCGTGGTCCAGCCTGCCTGGAGCCCGGCCGGCGTCCTCCACGCCGTCTCGGACGAGTCGGGCTGGTGGAACCTCTACGCGTTCGACGGGCCGGACGGCGTCACGGGCGCCGCGCGCAATCTCGCGCCGATGGATGCGGAGCTCGGCGACCCGTCGTGGGTCTTCGGGCGGTCGTCCTACGTCTTCCTCCCCGACGGTGCATTCCTCGCCGTGGCGCGCGCGGACGGTCGCGATGGGCTCGTCCGGATTGAGCCGTCCGGGAGCGTTACGCGTCTCGAGAGCCCGTACACCGAGTTCGAGGGGCTGTGCGCGGCGGGCGACGAGGTCGTCGCCGCGGCGGCCGGGCCGCACTCGGCCGCGGTCCTGCTGCGCCTGGATCCCGCGAGCGGCGCGGCGACCGGCATCCTGGCGCGCTCCCTGAACGTGCCCCTGGACCAGGCGGTCCTGCCCGTCGCCGAGCCCATCACCTTCCCGACGGCCGGCGGCGCCACCAGCCGGGCGCTCTACTTCGCCCCCTCGAACGCCGCCTACCGGGGGCCTGACGGCGAGCTGCCGCCGCTGCTGGTGCTCTCGCACGGCGGCCCGACCAGCGCCGCTTCGTCCGCCCTGTCGCTGGACCGGGCGTTCTTCACGTCGCGCGGGATCGCCGTCGTGGACGTGGACTACCGCGGCTCCACCGGCTACGGCCGGCCGTACCGCGACGCCCTCAACGGGCAGTGGGGGATCGCGGACGTCGACGACTGCGTCGCCGCGGCGCAGTTCCTCGTGGCGCGCGAGTCGGTGGACGCGGCGCGCCTCGCCATCGCGGGCGGGAGCGCGGGCGGCTATACGACGCTCTCGGCGCTCACGTTCCGCCCCGACGTGTTCGCCGCCGGCATCAGCAGCTACGGGATCGCGGACCTCGAGCTGATCCATGCCGACAGCCACAAGTTCGAGTGCCGCTACGAGGAGACGCTCGTCGCGCCCTGGACCGAGGAGGGCCGCAAGGTCTTCCGCGAGCGTTCGCCGATCCACTTCCTTGACCGGATCCGCGTCCCGATGCTCCTGTTCCAGGGGCTGGAGGACCGGGTCGTGCCGCCGTCCCAGCTCGAATCGATGGTCGCCGCGTTCACGGCTCGCGGCCTGCCCCACGTCGCGATGACGTTCGAGGGCGAGGGCCACGGCTTCCGCAAGGTCGAGACGAAGCGCGCGACCTACCGCACCGAGCTCGCGTTCCTGGGGCGCGTGTTCGGGTTCACACCGGCGGACGATATCGAGCCGCTCGAGGTCCCGGGGCTGGCCTGACAACGAACGCGGTCGTGAGCGTCGTGAGACCCGAGCCGCCCCCTGGGGCGGCGCGGTGATACGCTCGGAGACGCGCTCCCCGCGCGCCTGAGACGGAGATTCATGAGCATCCTCGACGCGTCCCAGTACCTGTTCACATCCGAGTCGGTCACCGAAGGCCACCCGGACAAGATGTGCGACCAGATCTCGGACGCCATCCTCGACAGCATCCTGGCGAAGGATCCCGACGCGCGTGTCGCGTGCGAGACAGCCACGACGACGGGCCTGGTGCTCGTGTTTGGCGAGATCACCACGACCGAGTATGTCGAGTTCCAGAACGTCGTCCGGGACACCGTCCGCGACATTGGCTACACGAAGGCCGACTACGGGTTCGACTACCAGACGTGCGGCACGATCGTCAGCGTCAAGGAGCAGAGCCCGGACATCGCGCAGGGCGTGGACCGTGCCGCGGAGCTGGGTGCCGGCGACCAGGGGATGATGTTCGGGTTCGCGTGCCGCGAGACCCCGGAGCTGATGCCGCTGCCGATCGCGCTGGCCCACCGCATGGCCCGCAAGCTCGCCCAGGTCCGCAAGGACGGCATGCTCCCGTACCTGCGGCCGGACGGCAAGACCCAGGTGACCGTCGAGTACGAGCGCGGCGTGCCGAAGTTCGTCCGCACGGTCGTCGTCTCGTCGCAGCAGGACCCCGATACCGAGGGCCGGATCCGCGACGACATCATCGAGGCGGTCATCCTGCCGACGATCCCCGCCCATCTGCGCTCGATCGACCCGGTGATGCACGTCAACCCGACCGGCCGGTTCGTCGTCGGCGGGCCGATGGGCGACGCCGGCCTGACGGGCCGCAAGATCATCGTCGATACGTACGGTGGTATGGCCCGGCATGGCGGTGGCGCCTTCTCGGGTAAGGATCCGACCAAGGTGGACCGGAGCGCCGCGTACGCCGC
>JANNHX010000395.1:0-1934 GCA_031404615.1 Chloroflexota bacterium | reverse complement strand
CTGCTGCTCGGCCGTCAGCGGTGGACCGCCACGCCCGCCACCACGCCCGGCGGTCGCCGGGGCATTCAGGATCCTGCCCGCGACCAGTTGCACGCCGCGCGCCGTGTTGCCGTCCATCACCGCCTTCACTGTGGTCGACGCGTCCGCAACCTTCAGAACATTCATCGTCAACATCGCCTGAATCACGACGTCAACATCCTTGTCCCTCGACAACCCGCGATAGTCGGTGGCAAACGATCGGTCGCCAGCCTTATAGAGCGTCTCGCTGACGCGAATCGCCTGAATCCGCATGCGGGCGTCCGGGTCGGCAAGCGCTTCGCGGGTGAGCGCCGCGCTGAGCGAACCCAATCCTTCGAGTGTCCACAGCGCGTGAACGCGAGCGAGCGGGTT
The DNA here is from genome assembly GCA_031404615.1 of Chloroflexota bacterium. GTDB lineage: Bacteria > Chloroflexota > Limnocylindria > Limnocylindrales > CSP1-4 > CAIXZV01. The sequence goes on along the minus strand of JANNHX010000395.1, from coordinate 1,544 downwards.
CTTCGAGGTACGGACGATCGCCTGGAGCCGGGGCACGACCGACGTGTCTTGCGCCAGCACGATCAGTTGCTGCGCCGTATCGCGCCACCAGCCGTTGGGATGCGACAGATGCCTGACCAGTTGGCCGGGGGTTTCGTTCAGCATCCGCGGCGGCGTCCGATCGCGCGCGATGCCGTCGTACGTCAGCCGCCAGATGCGACCATGCCCGGTCACTTTGTCCAGCTGGTACTGTGTGATTTTTTCGCGCAGATACGTCCCCTGCTTCGCCCATTCCGCACCCTCGATCATGCCGCGGTACATGTCGGCGATGTAGATCGTCCCGTCAGGGCCGGTCGCCAGATCGACGGGACGGAACAGCGGGTCGAGAGAGCGAATGAACTCGGAGCGAGGAGAGGTATTCCGAAGCTGCGTGAGGCCCTCGGTCCTGACAGGCCTGAGCCGGCGAACGACGCGTGCCACGACTTCGCCATAGAGATAATCGCCAATCAGATCCTTCGGCAGCCGATCCCCACGATAGATCTCATTGCCGGCGGCTGCCGTGGCGTAGACGAGCGATCCATCGGGCATGCGCGTGCCCGGCAGCCCCGCCTGGATGTCGCCAATGAGGATGGGAGCGCCCCAGACGATGTTCAGGTCCGGTTCGAACTGATCGGGCGCCGCGAAGCTGCCGTAGTGCACCGGAAACTGGAAGTAGCCCGGCATCCCGCTGGCCCCGCTCTGGAACCAGACCTTGCCGTCGTTGTCCTGCGTCACTCCCCACTGCGCGCTGTTTGGTCCGGTGGATTCCTTCAAGAGGCCGGTGGGGGTCCACCGCAGGCGGAACGCGTTCACCGTGCTGTAGAGCCAGTTGTCCATCGCCCAGAGCAGGCTCGACTGCTGCGATTCCATATTGCCCGCCCGGCCGAACGCGGTGGCGAACAGCTCCTTTTTATCGGCGACGCCGTCGGCGTTGGCATCGGTGTACTTCCAGACCTCGTCCGCGTTGGTCTCCATCGTCAGGATGGCGTTGGCGCCGAAGGGCGTCACGAACCGCGGGAACACCAGCTTGTCGACGAAGACGGTGTGACGCTCGAACACGCCGTCATTGTCGCGATCCTCGTGCCTGGAAATCCGACCAAGCGGGGGAATCAGATCGATGCCGTCGGGGGTTTGAAAGTAGCCGCGCAGTTCGACGACGAACATCCGGCCGTTGCCGTCGAAGGCAATCTGACCAGGGTCTTCGATGATCGGATCCGACAGCACGGGTTCCAGACGATAGCCTGGCGGAAGCCAGAAGCGCTGTGCCTGATCGACGGGCGAGAGTGGAAGGACCGGCGGCTTGGGCGACAAGTCGGCGTTCGCGTTCGCCGGGTCATTGGCCCCCGGAGCGGCACCAGGGCCTCGCCCACCGCCAGGTGTCTGGATGGTGCCTCGTCCGGCGTTCTGCGCGTGGGAGACGAGCAGCAGCGGGGAGAGCAGCAGCGCGACTGCAACGGTACCCGCCGCGATCGACACCGCGTCATTCCGCCACACCTTCTGTATCTGGGATGGGTACATGGTCGATC
>JANNHX010000394.1:0-1996 GCA_031404615.1 Chloroflexota bacterium | reverse complement strand
CGAGCCAAAACGGCACGACCGTCTCGTGGTCGGCGCAGTCGATGACGATCTCGCCCAGTCGCAGGGTCATCGGTCCTCCTCCTCGGTTGCCTGGCTCAGAACCCCAGGAACCTCTCTACCAGCATGCGGGCCCAGAAGGTTCGCACGACGAGCAGCCAGGCGATCACCGCGAACAGCACGAGGAGCCCTCGCGGTCCCGCCTCCCGGGTCCGCTACCGCCAGGAGGGCCGCGCGACGTCCGGGTACAGCCGCACGCGCCGGTACGGCTCGCGGCCGCGCGACCGCGAGACCAGGTTGGCACGCTCCGCCATCTGGTGCTGCAGGCGGCGGATGTACGCGTTCTGCGGCGCCAGCTCCACCGGCGCCTGCTGCTTGATCACGAGCCCGATCGCCTGCTCCGTCTCCCGGAGCGCCGCCTCGCGCGGGTCAACCTCGAGCGCGAACACGGACGCCAGCGACGCCTGCATCTGCGCGATCGTGTTCGCCTTGAGCACGTAAATCGGGATGCCGCGGTCCTCCGCGTCGCGCAGCGCCGGGGGCTTCTGGCGGTACTCGGAGCGCAGCGTCATCGCCACGTCCGCCTCGTCGGGCTCACGGGCGATGATCACCGGCAGGCCCACGTCTCGGATCGCCTGCTCCAGGCGCTTGCGGCTGATGCCATGTGGGAAGACGCGGAGCGTCGGCAGCAGCGCGCCGCCCTCCACGGTGAGCGACCCGGCCCCGAACGCCGCGTCGTCGTCGTCCGCGCCGTCATCGCCATCGTCGGGTCCGTCGTTGTACGTGGACCCGACCTCGCCCGGCACCATCCGTGCGATCCGCTCCTCCTCGGCGGCCGCGATCGCCTCGGCATTGACCGGCCGCGTGCCCTCGTCGACGTGGAGCGAGTTCAGCGCCCGGGCCGCCTCGGCTCGCCAGGCCTCCTGGCGAGCAAGCTCGCGGGCGTCGCGTGCCCGGACCTCGGCGGCCGCGGCGGCACCCTCGGCCCGCTCCAGCGGCCCGCGGTCCGCGATCTCACCCGCGACGAACGCACCGCCGGGCACGCCGGCGAACCGCTCACCCGGCATGGCGAAGCGCCCCGCGGGCGCAGCGCTCAGCGGTGCCGGTCGGTCGCCCTCCGGGCTGTGTGCCCCGCGCTCGGTACCGCGCTCCGGGCCGCCTCGACCCGAGCGCCAGCCGCCAGACGAGCCGGGCCGGAACCCGGGCCGGGCCGGCAGCCGATCCTCGCCGGCGTACCCGCCCGTGCGGTACGTGGATGAGCCGCGCCAACCTGGCTCGCGCCCCCAGGCACCCGCGCCGCCGCCGCCGGTGAGCCCGCTGAACCGGTCGCCCGCGCCGGCCACACCACCCTCGCGAGCGGAGGGCTTGGGACGGGCCTGGGAGCGGTGCACGCCCTCCTCGTCCCGCCACCGGAGCTCCGGGGTCACGACGTCGCCCAGGAGCATCGCGTCCACGGTCTGGGCCACGTCCGCGTGGACGAGCACCCTCTCGCGATCCTGGATCTCGACGATGACGTCGAACGTCGGCGGCTGCTTGCGCTCCAGCACGCTCTTCTGCGAGCGTCGGCGCCTCGCCTCCTCGTCGCCCAGGGTCACGCTCTGGATCCCGCCGATGAGGTCCGAGAGCGTCGGGTTGAGCATCAGGTTGTCGAGGTTGTTGCCGTGCGCGGTGCCGATGAGCTGGACGCCGCGCTCGGCGATCGTGCGGGCGGCCTGGGCCTCGAGCTCCGTGCCGATCTCGTCGATGACGATGACCTCGGGCATGTGGTTCTCGACGGCCTCGATCATCACCTCGTGCTGGAGGCTGGGCGTCCGGACCTGCATCCGGCGCGCCTTGCCGATGGCCGGGTGCGGGATGTCGCCGTCGCCCGCGATCTCGTTGGAGGTGTCGACGACCACGACGCGCTTGCGCTGCTCGTCAGCGAGCACGCGGGCGGCCTCGCTGAGCATCGTCGTCTTGCCGATGCCCGGCCGGCCCATGATCAGGATCGACTTCCCGC
>JANNHX010000393.1:0-4572 GCA_031404615.1 Chloroflexota bacterium | reverse complement strand
GAAGATCGCGCCGAAGCGATAGGCGATATTGAAATACGGGTCGAGCGTCGTCGTGAGATCGAGCAACGGGAACAGGAGCCGGTACTTGGCGGCCGCCTGGGGGCCCGACAGGCGATCGCCGCCGTAATGCTGGATCGCACGCCTCGCGGTAGCCCAGCTCGTCCACGTAGGAGCAGCCGTTGATGAGCACGGTCCTGCGCGGCTTCCCCTGGGTCATCGTCTCGCGGATCATCGAGATGAACGGGGCGATCCCGGTTCCCGTCGAGATGTACACGTGCGTCCGCGCATCGTCCGGCTCGAGCATGAACTTGCCCTTGGGGCCGATCAGCCGCATCCGGTGGCCGACCTGGAGGCGCCACAGTGCGGTCGTGAAGCGGACTACGGGCACGTGGCGCACGAACAGCTCGTACCCCTCCGTATCGGCGGTCGATGGCGCGGATGCGACCGAGTACGGCCGCTGGAGCATCTTGCCGTCGGCGAGGACGCCGGTCGTCATGTACTGCCCGGGGGTGAACGGCGCTGCCGGCCCATCCACCTTGACGCGGAAGTAGGCGAGGTCGGACGTCAGGTCCGATCGGTACACGAGGGTCGCGTTATAGACATCGGCAAAGATGTCGATGACTCGGCTGTCCTCGACGGGATCGGTCACGGGGCTGGCTCCTGGTGCCGGCAAGGCGATCGGACGACATTGGGGGCGCCGCCTCCGCAGTGTAGCGCTGCTCCGGGGCGCCCCCGGGCCCTCGAGGCGTACCGCCCAGCCCCGATCGGCCCCCAGCGACCCGCCGAATGGCACGGTCGGCAGGGCGGTCCGGCCCGCCGCTTCGCAACCCCAGTGAAACCGGGGCTGCGGAGTCCCTCGGCGTACAATTCCCCTGACCGTCCAGAGGTATGTCGCGGGTTGCGTCCCACACCGCCCGCCCGCATCAAGGAGCCCCGATCCCATGGCCCAGAGCCCAACCACGTCCGACCGCCCGCACGTCGCCGCGAAGCGCTACATCTACGCCTGGGGCGCGGGCACGGCCGAAGGCAACGGCACGATGAAGGACCTGCTCGGCGGCAAGGGCGCGGGCCTGGCTGAGATGACGCTCGCCGGCCTGCCGACCCCGCCCGGATTCACCATCACGACCGAGGCCTGCAACGCCTACTTCGCCAGCGGCAACCAGCTGCCGGCCGGCCTCTGGGACGACACCGTCGCCGCCATGAAGGAGGTCGAGGAAGGCACCGGCAAGGGCTTCGGCGTTGCCGCCAACCCGCTGCTCGTCTCGGTCCGCTCGGGCGCCAAGTTCTCGATGCCGGGCATGATGGACACGGTCCTCAACCTCGGTCTCAACGAGGAGACCCTCAAGGGCCTCATCGACCTGTCGGGCAACGAGCGCTTCGGCTGGGACGCCTACCGCCGCTTCATCGCGATGTTCGGCCGGATCGTCATGGACGTGAAGGCGGAGCGCTTCGACGAGCCGCTCGAAGCCCGCAAGCACGCCCACGGCGTCGACGCCAGGGACACCGATCTCACGGTCGAGGACCTCAGGGCCCTCGTCGCCGAGTTCAAGGCCGTCGTCCGCGAGGACACCGGCCGCGAGTTCCCGACCGACCCGTATGAGCAGCTCGACCTCGCCATCAAGGCGGTCTTCGCCTCCTGGTTCGGCAAGCGCGCCAACGACTACCGCACCAGCCAGAAGATCGCCCACGACCTCGGCACCGCCGTCAACGTCGTGACGATGGTCTTCGGCAACATGGGCGACGACTCCGGCACCGGCGTCGCGTTCACCCGCAACACCTTCGACGGCACCAAGGAGCTCTACGGCGAGTACCTCGTCAACGCCCAGGGCGAGGACGTGGTCGCCGGCATCCGCACCCCCGAGCCGATCAGCCAGCTCAAGGACGAGATGCCCGAGGCGTACGCCGAGTTCGTGCGCATCGGCAACCAGCTCGAAGCCCACTACCGCGACGTCCAGGACCTCGAGTTCACGATCGAGCGCGGCAAGCTGTACATGCTGCAGACGCGCATCGCGAAGCGGACCGCCGCTGCGGCCGTCAAGATCGCCGTCCAGCTGGTCGAGGAAGGCGTGATCTCCGAGCAGGAGGCCGTCGAGCGGATCGAGCCGGCCCAGGTCGACCAGCTGCTCCGCGCCCAGTTCGATCCCAATGCCCGCAAGGGCGCCGTGAAGATCGCCAAGGGCCTCAACGCCTCGCCGGGCGCCGCTGTCGGCCGCGCCGTCTTCAATGCCGACCTCGCGGTCGCGTGGGTGGAGAAGGGCGAGAAGGTCGTCCTCGTGCGCGTCGAGACGAGCCCGGACGACTTCCACGGCATGGCCGTGGCCCAGGGCATCCTGACGGCCCGCGGTGGCGCCACCTCGCACGCGGCGGTCGTCGCGCGCCAGATCGGCAAGCCGTGCGTCGCGGGCTGCGCCGAGCTGATCGTCGACTACGGGACGAAGTCCGCCCGCTCCACGCTGTCGGAGGTCACCTTCAAGGAAGGCGACTGGATCAGCGTCGACGGCTCGACGGGCGAGGTCTTCGTCGGTGCGCTGCCGACGGTCGAGGCCCGCTTCGAGGACCAGCCCGAGCTCCAGCAGATCCTCGGCTGGGCCGACAAGATCCGCCGGATGCAGATCTGGACCAACGCCGACAAGCCCGAGGAGGCCGAGCAGGCCCGCGGCTACGGCGCCCAGGGCATCGGCCTCTGCCGCACCGAGCACATGTTCCGCGAGGGCGAGCGGCTGGAGATCGTGCGCGGCGCGATCCTCGTCGCCAACGTCGCCACCCGCGCCAAGGCCAAGACGGCCGCGGGCGAGGAGCTCACGGCCGAGGAGGCCGAGGCGCTCACGACGTTCGACAGCGCGATGGCCAAGCTCGAGGTCCTCCAGCAGGGCGACTTCGAGGGCATCCTCGCGGCGATGAGCGGCCTGCCGGTCGTCGTCCGCCTGATCGACCCGCCGCTCCACGAGTTCCTCCCCAACCTCGAGGAGCAGCTCGTCAAGGTGACCAGGGCCGGCGACGCGGCGACCGATGAGGACAAGGAGCTCCTTGCCACCATCAAGTCGATGCACGAGCAGAACCCGATGCTGGGCCTCCGCGGCTGCCGCCTCGGGCTGATGATCCCGGACTTCGTCAAGATCCAGACCCGCGCAATCCTCAACGCCGCCGTGGCGGTGAAGAGGGCCGGCAAGGATCCGCGACCGGAGATCATGATCCCGCTCGTGGGCCACGTGAACGAGCTGATCGCGACCCGTGCGCTGCTCGACGCCGAGGCGCACGCCGTCGTCGCCGCGGCCGGCGAGGAGATCGACTTCAAGTTCGGCACCATGATCGAGATCCCGCGCGCCGTGTGGGTCGCGGACAAGATCGCCGAGCACGCCGAGTTCTTCAGCTTTGGCACCAACGATCTTACCCAGATGACATTCGGCTACAGCCGTGACGACGCCGAGGGCGGCTTCCTGCTCAAGTACGTCGAGGGCGTGATGCTCCCGGGCGAGGACAAGCCGTACCCGATCCTCGCCGAGAACCCGTTCCAGACCCTGGACGACGTGATCGCCGACGAGATGCAGATGGCCGTGGACAAGGGTCGCTCGACGCGCCCGGACCTCAAGATCGGCATCTGCGGCGAGCACGGTGGCGACCCCGCGTCGATCCACAAGTGCGAGAAGATCGGGCTCAACTACGTGTCCTGCTCGCCCTTCCGCGTGCCGGTGGCTCGCCTCGCGGCCGCCCAGGCCGTGCTCGCGACGTCGCACGACAAGTAACCCCCCTGCCCGGGCCATCGCCCGGACACCCCAGCGCCACTCCGAAGCGCTCCTCCCACGGACGGGGGGAGCGCTTCGCCCATCTCCGAGCCGGACCGCATTTCCCTCTAGACCCGGTGAGGGTCGCGATGGCACGATACGGCCCCCGGCCGTCCCGCCGGGCGATGGGGAGATCGCATTGCGAGACGCGCACGGGGGCGCGGGTGCAGGCCAGCCGGCTGATGTCGGCATCCCGTTGGTGGTGCCCGCGAAGGTGCGGGTCCCCGTGCTGGTCGCGCTGCCCAGGGAGCGCCTCGAGGCCCGACTCGGCGAGGCGTTCGGCAAGCGCCTGGCGCTGGTCGTGGCGCCCGCGGGCTCGGGCAAGACCACGCTGCTCGCGCGCTTCGCCGCGACCTCCGGCGCGCCCGTCGCGTGGTATCGCGCCGAGTCGTGGGATGCCGACGAGCTCTCGCTCGTGCGGCATCTCGAGGCGTCGCTCGCAGTCGCCGTGCCCGGGCTGGGCGGCGGCTGGCGGACCGTCGAGGACGCGGCGCGGGACCTCGAGGCCGCCGCCGGGAGCCAGCCGACGCCCGTCCTGTTCGTCATCGACGACTTCTACTACCTCGAGGACACCCCAGCCGAGGCAGCGTTCGGGCGGTTCGTGGACTACGCGCCGCGCTGGCTGACGATGGTGCTCGCGACCCGTGTCGCGCCCGGGCTCAACCTGTCGCGCCTCAGGGTGGCCGGCGAGCTCCTCGAGGTTGGGACCGACGACCTGCGGTTCCGGGCCTGGGAGGTCGAGCAGCTCTTCCGCGACGTCTACCACGACCCGGTGCCGCCTGCCGACCTC
>JANNHX010000392.1:0-1971 GCA_031404615.1 Chloroflexota bacterium | reverse complement strand
GGCCGTCCGTGCTGGACTAGCGACGGGACACGCTGGGCGCCAACGTCGACTGCTCCGCCGGGTGTGACCTATTGACATTCGATGGGAACCAATCGACACTCGATAGATGACCCAGCTCGCAAGTCGGCTTCTCCGCGTCGCCCTTGTCGTCCTCCTGCTCGGATCCGTGCTCGCACAGGTCCTCCTGCCCGTGTACGCATCCGAGGTGGGGACGAGATTCCCCGAAGTCGCCTACCTCGTCGTCCCGTACTCGGTGGCCGCCATCATCTTCATCGGATGCGGTCAGGTGGCGCTGCTCGTCGTCTGGCGGCTGCTGTCGCTGGTCGACGGCGGGGTCATCTTCACCCGCCGCGCCGTGCGCTGGGTCGACGTCATCACGGCCTGCGCGGCGGTCGCCACGGTGCTGAGCGCAGGTGTCTTGATCCACATGCTCGGCTTCGTCCCCGGCGGCGGACCGATGATCTACTACCTGGCCGCCTGCGTCGCCGGCGGGCTGGCGTTCATGCTCCTCATGGTCGTCATGCGAGGCTTGCTCGTGGCGGCGATCGCCGACCGCACCGAGCTCGACGAGGTGATCTGATGGCCCTCGTCGTCGAGCTCGACGTCATGCTCGCCCGGCGCAAGATGTCCGTGGGCGACTTTGCCAGCGCTGTCGGCATCACCCCGGCGAACGTCGCCGTCCTGAAGAACGGGCGCGCGCGAGCCATCCGGTTCGCCACCCTGGACTCGATGTGCCGGGTGCTCGATTGCCAGCCGGGTGACATCCTCCGGTGGACCGCCGACCCGCCCGCATAGCGGGAACGCGTTCGAAGTCGGGCAATCCTCACGCCCGGTGGCGCAGCTGCTGCCGGTCGCATACCTGGCGGCCCCAAAGGCAGCGGACGCCAGTACCGGGCGTGCGGGACCCCGACGGGCAGCGCCGGCCGGGTGCTACCCGCCCAGGTCCACCACGCAGAACCGATTGCCCACGGGATCCGCGAGGATCATGTAGTCGGCGTCGGCCGGGCGCTGGTCCCAGTGCACCTCGGTCGCGCCGAGGGCGAGGAGGCGGGCGATCTCGCCGGCCTGGTCCCCGGCGTACAGGTCGAGGTGGATCCGTGGCGGGACGCGTGGGGCCGCCGCGTGCAGGTCGAGACTAAGATTTCGGGCCCGCGCCGCCCAGCGCCACCAGGAGGATCCAGTCGTCGCTCGCATGGGGGCTGCGCGCGTAGCCCAGGGCCGCCTCCCAGAAGGCCGCCGCCCGCTCGAGGTCGTCCACGCGCAGCACGATGGACCCGATATGGAGCCCCCGGACGTGCCCGCCGTCAGCCGGCGGCATCGCGGTGGAACAGCGGCCGCAACGCCGGGTAGAGCCGCCGATACACGCCGAACAGCTCGTCGTAGCGCGCGTGGGCCACGGGGTCCGGATCGAGGCGGCGTACGACGGACGTCATCGCGGCCACACCTTCCTCGAGCGAGCCGAATGCCCCGACGCCCACCGCGGCAAGGATCGCGGCGCCCGTGACGGCCGTCTCGCCCGCCGCGGGGATCGCGACCGGCACGCCCACGACGTCCGCCTTGATCCGCGCCCAGAGGTCGCCGGGGGTCGCCCTGCCCGCCGGTCGCAGCTCGTGAACCGGGGCACCCGCCTCGGCCAGCGGCTCCGCGACGTGGCGCACCGCGTAGGCCGCCCCTTCCAGCGCCGCACGCGCGATCTCCGCCGGCCCGTGGGCCAGCGTCAGCCCGAACAGCACGCCACGCGCGTGCTCATCGAAGATCGGGGCCCGCTCACCGGCGAGGTAGGGCAGGAAGACCAGGCCACCCGCACCCGGCTCGACCGTCGCGGCCGCCTCGAACAGCTCGTCACGCGTCCAGCGGCCGTCGAGCAGCTCGGTCCGCACCCAGTCCACCGACGCGCCCAGGGCCGCCATCGCCCCGCCCACGACCCAGCGGCCGGGCAGAGGCGCCGGGGCGAGGAACGCGTGCTCCACG
>JANNHX010000391.1:0-2633 GCA_031404615.1 Chloroflexota bacterium | reverse complement strand
GGTCGTGGGCGTCGTGCTCCTGTTCCTCACGATCATGCTCTCGTTCACGGGCTACCTCCTGCCCTGGGACCAGATCGCCTACTGGGCGATCACGATCGGCTCGAACATGGCCGGCTACGCGCCGCTGTTCAACACGCCGTCGAAGCTGTTGCTCCTGGGCGGCATCGAGGTGGGCCAGAACACGCTGCTGCGCTTCTACGTGCTCCACATCATGGTCTTCCCGCTCGTTGCGGCCATCTTCCTCGCGGTGCACTTCTGGCGCATTCGCAAGGACGGTGGCATCAGCGGTCCCCTCTGAGCGGAGGCTGACGCGATGACCGATACCAAGACCCCGAACGAGACCCGCGTCGTCCAGCCGGTCGATCCGGCGCGGCGCACCGAGATCGACAAGCAGCGCGTGCCCATGTCGGCGCGCCCGTACCGCCTGCTCGCGCTGGTCAAGCAGGACGCCGTCGTCCGGGTCCAGAAGGAACCCGACGACACGGTCATGACCTGGCCGCACCTGCTGACCATCGAGTTCATGGCGGCCGCCATCATGAGCGTGTTCCTGCTGCTCATGGGCCTGTTCATGAACGCGCCGCTCGAGGATCTGGCCAACGGCAACGTCACCCCCGCGGTGGCCAAGGCGCCGTGGTACTTCCTGGGCCTCCAGGAGCTGCTGGCGTACTTCCACCCGACGGTCGCGGGCGTCCTCGCACCGACGTTCGTGCTGGTGGGCGCAGCCCTGATCCCCTTCCTCGATCGCGCCAACATCCTGGCCACGCGGCCATCGGACCGGAAGACCATCGTGGTGCTCTTCTCGCTGTTCGCCGGCCTTGGCCTCTTCGTCACCTTCGTCGGGATCTTCTTCCGGGGTCCCGGCTACTCGTTCGTCATCCCGTATCTCACGTTCTTCGAGATCGGGACGCCGGGCCTTCACTTCGCCCTCTGATCCGAAGGAAGCCGGAGTTATGAGCAACTACCAGGTCGAGCCGGCCAACAAGCCCCAGGCGCTCACGACGGAGGCCCTCAAGGCCGTCCGGCATGAGCAGGTGCAGGGCATCTCGCGCCGCGAGCTGCTCCGGGGATCACTTGCCGCGGGCATGGGCCTGTGGCTCCTGGAGGTCACAGCGGGTTCCATCGGGTTCCTGTGGCCGAACCTCCAGGGCAAGTTCGGCGGCCTCGTCAGGATCGGCACCCTGGACGACGTGAAGGCCGCCAACTCGGCCCTCCCGGTCGACGAGGGCTTCCCGGTCTACTTCACGTCCGCGAAGGCGTTCGTGATGCTCGTGGATCCCTCCCAGCAGCGGTTCCTGCCGGGCGAGGATCCCACCGGCGACGGATCGGCCGTCAACGTGCGCGCCCTCTACCAGCGCTGCCCGCACCTCGGCTGCAAGCCGAACCCGTGCGCGAAGAACTTCTGGCTCGAGTGCCCGTGCCACGGGTCCCGCTACGACCGCCTCGGCGTCAAGGCTGCGGGCCCTGCCTACGGGCCGGCGCCGCGCGGCATGGATCGCTTCGGCGTCAAGGTCGATGGCGACGGCATCCTGACCATCGACACCGGCAAGATCACCCTCGGCCCCCTGCCCGTCGCCCTGGGCCAGCCGGGGATCATCCCGCCGCGCACCCCCACCGGGTGCATCTGAGACCCTGACCGTGACCGACACCCGCACGCCTGCCCACCGAGGAGACCGATGACCGACCAGCCCGGCCGCCCGCCCGAGGAGCGCCTGCCAGCGCCGCGGCCGTCGTCTGCGCCCGTGCCGGCGGACCGCTTCTCGGCGCCGCCGTCGGCCCGTCGCAATGACCTGACGCCCGAGCGCGCAGGCCGGATCGTCCGCCAGTCTGCCAGTGCGCGCTGGGTGGGCTTTCTGGCCGTGACCCTCGTGGGCCTCTTCGTCATCGGCTACTACTTCTATGAGCTCGGCCTGCCGGGCGGCCTGTCCACGCCCCGCCTCGACCAGGCCCTAGCCGCGGACCAGGTCATCGCGGTCGAGCGCGGGTACAACCTCTACCAGGCCAACTGCGCCCAGTGCCATGGCGTCAAGGGCGAGGGCGGCATCGGGCCGATCCTCAACAGCCAGACCAAGCTGTTCGCGCACCTCAACCCGGAGTACCTGCGCAACGTCCTCGTCGCGGGCGGCCGCTACGTCTGCGGCAACCCGAAGTCCGTGATGCCCGCGTGGGCGAACTCCGGCAACCCGCCGGGTCCGCTCAACTACAAGGAGATCGACAACCTGATCGCCTTCCTGCGGGCCGAGAAGGGCGAGACCTTCCGGGTCATGGACCCCGGGCTGTTCGAGCCGGTGGTCGACCCGGTCACGGGCGAGGAGCAGACCTTCGTGGGCTGGGTGGATCCCGCCTACGCTCCGGCCGCGGGCGCGACGCCGTTCCCGGACTGCTGGGCCGACGAGTTCAAGGCCCCGGCCTCCGCAGCCCCGTCCGCGGGCGCCTCCGGCGAGCCGGGTGCCTCAGGCGAACCGGGGGCCTCGGAGGCGCCGTCCGGCACCGTCGTCAAGGAGGCGGCCCTCCAGATCGCCTTCGTGAACAAGGAGCTCAGCGCCCCGGCCGACGCGCCGTTCCAGCTCGAGTTCGACAACCAGGACGCCGGCATCCCGCACAACATCGAGATCAAGGATCCCTCGGGCGCCTCG
>JANNHX010000390.1:0-7224 GCA_031404615.1 Chloroflexota bacterium | reverse complement strand
GAGCGGGTCGACCAGTCCATCCGGCGCAGTCCGGTGTGGCGGTCGATCTTCCGCAACCCGTACCCGGACGACGAGCGGTCGCGCGCGTACGCGGTCATGAACAACGTGTTCCTGCACCTGCACCCGGTGCGGGTCCGGCAGCACGCGGTCAGGTTCGCCTACACGTTCTGTCTGGGCGGCCTGTCCTTCTTCCTGTTCCTCGTGCTGACGGTCACGGGCGTCTACCTGATGTTCTTCTACATCCCCAGCGAGACGCAGGCGTACAGCAACATCCTGGACATCCAGTCACGCGTGGTGTTCGGGCTGCTGACCCGCAACATCCACCGCTGGGCCGCCCACCTCATGGTGTTCTTCGTGTTCCTGCACATGATGCGGGTCTTCTACCACGGGGCCTACAAGCCGCCGCGCGAGTTCAACTGGGTCGTGGGCGTCGTGCTCCTGTTCCTGACGATCGGCCTGTCGTTCACCGGCTACCTGCTCCCCTGGGACCAGATCTCGTACTGGGCGATCACGATCGGCACCAACATGGCGGGGTACTTCCCGCTGATCAACTCACCGTTCAAGCTGCTGCTCCTGGGCGGCATCGAGGTGGGCCAGAACACGCTGCTGCGCTTCTACGTGCTCCACGTGATGGCGCTGCCCTTGATCGCGGCGGCGTTCCTGGCCGTCCACTTCTGGCGAATCCGCAAGGACGGCGGGATCAGCGGCCCGCTGTAGGTGGCCAGAGGGGCGCTGCGCCGCGACAGACTAGACTGCACGCAGCCCCCAACCCTCCTTCTACGAGACCTGATCGATGACCACTGCCGTCCAGCGGCTGCGCACCATCCACCCCGGCTGGATCCTCGTCGTGCTCGACGTGATCGGCCTCGCGATCGCCGGCTACCTGTCGGTCGTGGAGCTCGGCGGCGGCGTGCCGTACTGCGGCCCGCTGAAAGGCTGCGAGACCGTCGCGGCGAGCGAGTACGCGTGGATCGGCCCGTTCCCGGTGGCCGTCTATGGCGTGATCCTCTCGGCGATCCTGCTGGTCCTGGCCCTTGCCTGGGTCAAGACCGACAAGCCCGCGTTGCTCGACGTGCACTACGGGCTGTCGCTGATCGGCGTGATCTTCGAGGTGTACTTCCTCGCGCTCCAGGTGTTCGTCATTCACGCGGTGTGCATCTGGTGCACGCTCTACGGGCTCTCGCTGATCCTGCGGTTCGGTGTGGCGATGACGATCTGGATGCGGCGGGGTCGGTTCTCCGCCCGGTTCCGGTAGGCCGGGTTCCGGGTCCCGCCCCCTGATGGCGCCCGCGTCGGGCACCGCGCCGGGTTCGCGTGCCGGTGCCGTGCCGGTGCCGGGCTACGACCCTACGGCTCCGGGCTGGGCGACGGATCCGGCGTGGGGTCCGGCGTGGGGCTGAGCGTCGGGGGTCGGATCCGGCGTGGGATGCGCGGTCGGGTCCGGCGTGGGGCTCGGGCTCGGCTTGGGCGTGGGCCTCGGCGTGGGCGTCGGCATGGGCGTCGGGAATGGCGGGCCGCCGGTCCAGGTGCCCGTCGCGCCGTTGCGCCACAGCCACTCGCGCGGCGCCACCGCGGATGCGCGGATCTTTGCCGCAAGCGTCCGCCCGACGTACCGGAAGTGCCAAGGCTCGTACTTGTAGCAGGTCTGCCCGGGACTCTTGCCCTTGGGGTAGCTGAGCACCCACCCGTACCGCCAGCTGTTGCGCGCGAGCCAGGCGCCGGCCCGGGTGGTCCCCCAGTCGCCGTACCGCCATGGCGCCGCGCCCCCGGGCGTCTTGAGGTCCACAGCCGTCCCCAGCTGGTGCTCCGAGTGGCCGCCACGCGCCGAGGCGAGCGACGCCCGGCCGAGGCCGACCCGCGAGACCCAGCCCCAGAACGTGGCGATCTGCGTCGAGTAGCTCCGGTACGCGGACTCCACCGCGAATGGCGCCGAGGCGATCCGCGCCGCACGGGCCATGGTCGCGAAGTCGCGCAGCGCGATGCGCCGGATGCGTCCACCCCCCGACACCCCGGCCCGCGAGACGCCCACGAGATCCGGCGGGACGTACGAGGCCGCGAGCCGGAGCCGCGTGTCAAGCACGCTGCGGTACCAGTCGGACGTCGCTCGGTAGCGGGTCAGCGTGTTGCCGGTCGTGCACCTGGGTGCGACCCCCGCCAGGACCGGTCGGGGCGCCTCGACGAGGCCCGTACCCGCCACCAGGACGGCCGCCAGCGTGGCGACGAGCAGGGGGTGCGAGGCCGAGGCGGTCTTCATGGCCCGACTCTACCCCCGGGGCGGGTTCCGGCCTATGACCCGAATCGGCTGGTCAGGTCCTTGTCCTCGCGACGGAGGCGGGCCGCTGGGCGAGCATCGCGCCCACGAGCACCCCCGCCCCGCCGATGAGCTCCGGCGCCCCGAAGGGCTGGCTCAGCACGAGGGCCGCGAGGAGGACGCCGGTGATCGGCTCGACCAGCATCAGCACGCTCGAGCGCGTCCCGCCGACCCGCCGGACGCCGCGGAGCAGCGCCACCTTGGAGAGCCCGGCACCGATGGCCCCGGCGAACAGGATCGCGAGCCACGCGGCCGGGCTCGTGACCCAGGCGAGCAGCTTGCCCGACATGCGCCGATCCCGCGTCGAGCGGCCGGGCCCCGTGGACCGACGATCCGGGACGCTCCCGGCGTGGCCCGGGCCGCCCGGACGGGCGGTTTCGTGACCCTCCTCAGGGCTGGGTGAGCCAGCCCGCGATCCAGCCGGTGCGCCCGGCTGCCGTCCGGACCTTCAGCCAGGCACGATTCCGACCGTCCCTTGCGCTGCGGGTGACGGTCACCCGAACGCCGGCCTTGATCGTTGCCCTGCGGGCCGTGCTCGTCGACGCGCCCGAACGGAGCACCACGTTGGTCTGCGTCCGCGCCGTGCCGGAGAGCGCGGTGATCCATGCTGCGACGTACGCGGCCGTGCCGTCGCGGGTCATGACGGGGACCCAGGTGCGGCCGGCGGCGTCCGTGGCGAGGCGGCCGCGGACGACGACCGTCGCGCCGCCGGCGATCGTGCCGAGGGACGTGGTGTCGGTGCTCGGGCCGGTGCGGAGCGTCGCCTTGACCCGCAGGGTGCCGGAGAATGCCGCGATGCGGATCGAGCCCGTCGTGGTCCCTTTGCGGGTCACGAGCGAGCGGTAGTAGCCGGTGGCCTTGCGGTCAGGGTCCAGGCGCAGCACATGCCCCACCGTCCGCGAGGAGGCGACGGTCCGGACGTGGCCGTTGGCATCGGGATCAGCGGTCCAGATCTCGCCGATGGGGCGGTTGGCGCCGAAGAGCGTCGCCAGCTCGTAGTCGAGGCTCGTGTGGCCGTCGGCGATGACGGTCGACGCACCCGCGCGGAGGAACCCGGCCGCGTAGTTGTCGGCGCGCTTGACGGCGGTCGACAGCTTCGGTTCGGGGGAGCCGGGCTCGGCGTTGCCCGACGCGTAGCAGAGCCGGTTGAGGAGCACGATCGCACCCGGCGCGAGCCGGATGTGGGCCGCGACGAACGCCTCGCCGTAGTACTTGACCCTCGTGTTCCCGGAGCCATCCCACGGGTTGAGCCCGAGGCCGTTCTTGGTGCGGTCCTGGTACGGCGCGTACCGGCTGGGCCAGCCGTTCCCGTGCCCCATGTAGATGAGGATGTTGGCGCCCTGCGCCGCGGCGAGGACGCGCGGCCACGTGGCATGCGGCGTGAAGATTGTGGTGACCGAGGCGCCATAGGCCTTGGCCTGGGCTGCGTACGAGCGGGCGTGGCCGAGGTAGTCGCGCGTGGCCCCGCCGGAGGGTCCAACGACGATGACCACCCGCGGCGCGTAGGCGGCCCGCGCGGGGGTTGCGGCGGTGGTGGCGATCGCGGACGCGGCGATCACGAGGGCGGCGATCACGGGGATCGTCCGCCGGAGCCGGCTGCCCGCCCTCTGGGCGACGCTGGGCGCACAGGCCAAGGGCCTGCCTCCTCTCTACCCGAACGCCGCGACGGTCCGCGGCGACGATCGGCGACGCCGGCGCGAGGCTCGGCGAGGGTCTGGCGCGGTCACGTGCGGGAGGCACGTGCCATGCGCGGGTGAGTTGGGTCGAGCCCAGTCTGCCAGCCCGAGTCAACCCCGGGCCGCGGCGGAAGCCCCTTCAGCCTCTCGGCGGCCCCGCGGCTATGCGGGCGCGGACCGCCTCCACGGACGGGTTCGCCCAGTCGGCCTCCGTCCACCAGGTGGCGCCCGCCGCCTCGGCCTTGCCCGCGATCGCCGCCGCGGCGACCGGGTCATCGGCAGGTGTCGTCCCGTCCAGCACGATCTCGAACGGCCCGTCGCGGCCGGCCACGGCCCGCTCCCGCCGGACCCACGCCACGACATCGGGCAGCGGATCGGGGTCCGTCATCGGCTTGCCGTCAGGTCCGGTCGCCTGGACCACGATCCCGTCCCATCGGATGGCCCGGCGCATGGACCGCTCGTGTGGCCAGGCGCCCACGACCCACACCGGGACCCGCGGGCGCTGGACCGGCGTCGGCCGGAAGGTCATCGGGGAGAAGCGGTAGTGCTCGCCCTCGAAGCCGAACGGCTCGCCCGTCGCGAGGCCGTCGATGATCGCGAGGGACTCATCGAGAAGGTCCGCGCGCGTCCGTGCGCCCGTCGGCTCGCCAACATTGCCGAAGCCCGCGTCATCAAGCGCACCGAGGCCCACCGGGAACACCATCCGTCCGCCCGAGAGGTGGTCCAGCGTCGTCAGCTCGCGCGCCAGCTTCCAGGGCCGGCGGCGCGCGGGGGCGAAGACGAGCGCTCCCAGGCGGACGCGCTCCGTCGCCGCCGCCATGCCCGCGAGGACGACCCACGGATCCCACATCTCGCCCGGGCCGATGGCGATCGCGTCGTAGGTGAACACGCCGTCCCAGCCGGCCGCCTCGGCCTCGGCGGCGAGCTGCGCGGCGGTGTGTGGGTCGCCGGTGGTGATGACGACTCCGTAGTGCATGGGATCAGCTGCCTGCCCAGACCAGCTGCCAGCCGTCCGGCCTGGTGTAGACGATCTCGCCGAAGCCGCCGCCCCAGACGATGAGCCGGTCGCCCGCCCACACGACCGAAGGCTCCTCGCGGAACCGGTCGTTGCCACCCTCGGGGAGCATGAACCAGGTCCCGACCGCCGGGTCGAAGGCGGCGCCAAGCTCGCCGGCGACGACCAGCTGCGATCCACTCCAGACCGCGGCGGCCTTCTGGGTGACGACAGGCGCGTCGATCACCTCCGGCCACGTCCCGGAGGCCGGGTCCCACCACGCGATCGCCTGCAGGCCCGCAGCCAGGCCATCAGCCGCATCCTGGGGCACCGCGCCGATGATCCAGAGCCGCCCGCCCCCGAAGACCATCCCATCGCCGGGCACGTCCACAAGGGGCGGCGGGGCGCGGCTCACCCAGACCTCGCCGGGGCGCATCGTCCACAGCTCGGCGCCGGACAGCGTCTGGGTCAGGAGCGCCAGCCGGTCGCCGGCCCAGGCGAGGCGGACGATGTCGTCGGCGCCGATGGGCAGGTCCGCCTCGGGCCGCCAGGACGCCGTCGCTGGGTCGTACGCCGCCAGGCCCTTGCCCGACGCGACGTACCAGCGGTCGCCGGACCATGCCGCGACCTGCGGGAAGCCGCCCTTGAGGGGCGACTTGGGAAGCATCCGCCACGTGTCCGTCGCGGGGTTCCAGGCCGCGCCGTCCGCGAGCCACCGATCGCGCTCCGTGGAGAGGCCGCCCCAGAACAGCACCTCGGTCCCGGTCCAGGCGCTGAGCGGGCTGCTCCGGCCACCGAGCGGGGACGGGGCCATGACGTCCCACGTGCCGGACTCCACGTCCAGCGCCGCGCCATCAGCCGGCGGGTTCGAGGCGGAGGGTGCCTCGGCCCGGTGCTCGCCGCCCCAGATGACGAGCTCGCTGCCGGTCCACGTGGCGCTCTCCTCGACGCGGCCGTCGATCGGTGCATCCGGCAGAGGCGACCTGACGCCGTCGAGGGTCGGGTACGGGGCAGGCGACGGTGGGACCGGGGTGGGCGCCGGGACCTCGTCATAGCCCGTGACCACAAGCTGCTGGCGGCACCACAGCACCTGGTCGGATGGCTCGCCGACCGGCCGGTCCGCAGCGGTGGTCTGCCGGGTGCAGATCGCGGCCGCAGGATCGTCGAGGTGGAGCGTGACACGGACCCAGGCGTTCGCCGGGAGGGTGATCCCCAGCGCCGGGTCCACGTGCACCGGCACGGTCATCACGAGGCCGTCGGAGCGCCGCGGACCCTCCAGCATCGTGGTCATCTCGCCGGCCAGCCAGGCTGGCGCGCCCGCGTTCCTTGGGCTGTCCCATGACCGGACCACCTGCACGGGCCCGATGGTGAACGCCCCGGCGCCGTGGCACGCCAGCCGCAGCGCCGCGGTCATGGACGCAAGCGACTCGATCGTCGGCGGCTCGCCGGTGTAGCAGGGCAGGTGCCGGGTGCGTTCGAGGACGTTGACGTGGTACCCCGCAGGCGCGACGGAGGGGATCGTCTCGGGGATCCAGACGAACCGCGCGTCCCAGCCATAGCCACCCTCCTCGACACGCACCCACGTCCGGCCGTTCACGACGCGTCGCCCGAGCACGAGGACGAGGTTGCCGCCGGAGTAGCCGGGCGTCACCCCGATCGCGTCCGGCACCGCAGGGTCGGCGACGATCTCCGCTCCCTGGCCCACGATCGTCGCCCACTCCCAGGCATCGGCCGGCGCGGGTGTCTCGGGATTCGCGCTCGCGCTGGGGCTCGGCAGCGACAGGCTCGCCGTCGCCTGCGGCCCGGGCAGGATGTCGAACGGCGGCTCCCACCCCACGGCCATCGCGACGCCCACCGTGAGCAGCAGTCCCGCGCTCGCGGCGAGCAGCGGCAGCCGGAGGGACGGCCGGCGGCTCGGCCGCTCGCGCAGGTGGGAGGAGACGGCACCGGCGAGCTCGCCGGGGACCGCCACAGCCGCCAGCGACTCGAGGAACGCCTCCACATGCGGCACCTGCGGGGGCATCCGCTCGTCGGTCATCGCGGGCCCCCTTCGCCGGCATCGGCATCGGCACCGGCATCGTTACCGGCACTGGCCCAGCGGCTTGCCGCGGCACCGGTCACATCGACGCCAGCCCGCTTCCGGAAGACATCGAGCGCCGCGGCGAGCCGCGACTTCGCCGTCCCGACCGGGACATCGAGCGCCTCGGCCACCTCATGCAGCGACAGCCCGGCGGCATAGTGGA
>JANNHX010000389.1:0-3742 GCA_031404615.1 Chloroflexota bacterium | reverse complement strand
GAGCGCGCCTACTGGGCGCTGGCTGCGGACCCGTTTCGTGCTCGAGCGGTCCCTGCAGCACTCCCTGTGCTTCGGGGCGTACGTCGATGGACGGCCGGTCGGGTTTGCGCGGGTGGTCACTGACGAGGCGACCTTCGCCTGGATCTGCGACGTGTTCGTGGACGAGTCCGTTCGCGGGCAGGGGGTGGGGAAGCGGCTGATGGCCGCGATCGTAGAGGACCCGCGCCTGCAGGGCTTGAAGCGGATGATGCTTGCGACCCAGGACGCGCACGGACTGTACGCCGGGTTCGGGTTCGAGCCGCTCGGGGAGCCGGAGAAGTGGATGGTGCGGCCGGCGCCCGATCGGGGCCGAGAACAACCCTGATCTCCATCAACGAGGAAGCGCCCCGGGCTCGGGCCCAGGGGCGCTTCTCCCACTGTGTCGGCGAGGGTCGGGGACGCGGAGCGCTTACCAGCTGGGGCTGGTGCAGCGCGGGTCGGTCTGCCGGGAGTCGGTGCCGACGACCTGGGCCAGGATGGCGATGATGATGGCGATCAGGAGGGGCAGCAGGAGTTCCATGGCTGTATCCTGGCAGCGAGCCTTGATAAGAGCAATCGCTTATGATTACATGAATGATCATGAACACTGATCAAGTGCCGGCCCCCCGCGCCGAGGCGGTCCCGCCCCGCGCGAGGATCCTGCCGGAGGCCCTCTCGGACTTGAGCCTGCGCCAGCTGCTGAGCTTCCAGGCCGTCGCGAACGAGGGCTCGTTCCACGCGGCGGCGGACGCGCTGGACTACACGCAGCCGGCGGTCAGCCAGCACGTCGCGGCGCTCGAGGCTGCGTTGGGCGTGCGCCTCGTCGAGCGCTCTCGCGGGCGCCGCACGGTGGCGCTCACGGAGGCGGGGGAGCTGCTGCTGCTGCGGCACACCGTGGCCATCACGAACCGGCTCCAGGCGGCCCGCGCGGACATGCTTGCGTACGCGGCAGGCGAGACCGGCACGCTCCGGGTCGGCGTCTTCCAGAGCGTGGGCATGCGCGTCCTGCCGGCGATCATGACCCGCTTCGCGCAGGTCTGGCCAGGCGTGGAGGTGTGCCTCACGGAGACATCGGACGAGGGCCTGTGGGAGCTCGTCGAGCTGGGCGCGGTGGACATGACCTTCGGGACGCTTCCGCTCCCACCGGGGCCGTTCGACGCCGCCGAGCTCGTCAGCGACCCGTACGTGCTGGTCACCGCCGCGGGATCACCATTCGCATCCACCGCTGCCAACCCGTCGCTGGACACGATCGGGGCCCAACGGCTGATCGGGTTCAAGCACTGCGGGAGCATGATGGCGCTCGAGGAGCACCTGCGGACGAACGGGGTCGAGCCCAACATCGTGTTCCGCTCGGACGACAATGGCACCGTCCAGGCGATGGCGGGCGCCGGCCTGGGAACGGCGCTCGTGCCGCTGCTGGCCGCCGATCGCGCGGATCCCGCCGTGGTGCTCATCCCGACGGACCTGCCGCGCCGGCGCGTGGCCCAGGTCTGGCACCGTGACCGCTACCGCTCGCCGGCCGCCGGGGCGTTCATCGAGATCGCCATGGTGTTCGGCCGAACGCTCGCGGCGGAGCTCGCCGCCGAGGCGGCGTGATGGGCCGCCGAGCCCGGTCAGGGCAGGGCCCGCTGGTATACTCCGGCACGTGCCCGACATCCAATCGCTAGCAGGTCGGACCGTGCCCGGAACCAGCCCAGACAAGCTGACCCTCGCCGTCGTCGGCGCCACCGGCGCCGTCGGCCGCACCATGATCAAGGTCCTCGCCGAAAAGCAGTTCCCCTACACGGAGCTGCGGCTTCTCGCGTCCACCCGTTCGGCCGGCAAGACCGTGACCGTGAACGGCAGGGAGATCACCGTCGAGCTCGCGACCCCCGAGGCCTTCAAGGGCATCGACATCGCGATCTTCTCCGCGGGCGGCGGGACCTCCAGGGAGCTGGCCCCCGAGGCCGCCAAGCGCGGTTGCGTGGTCGTCGACAACTCCAGCGCATGGCGCATGGACCCGACCGTGCCGCTCGTCGTCTCCCAGGTCAACCCGGGCGACCTCGCCTGGCACGAGGGCATCATCGCCAACCCCAACTGCTCGACCATGCAGCTCATGCCTCCGCTGATGGCGCTGCGCGACGCGGTGGGCATCGAGCGGATGATCGTCGACACCTACCAGGCCGTGGCCGGCACGGGCCACAAGGCGATCGTGGAGCTCGAGGAGCAGGTCAAGGCGCACGCCGAGGGCCGCGAGAAGGTCGCCAGCGTCTACCCGCACGTCATCGGCTTCAACGCCCTGCCGCACATCGACGTGTTCATGGACAACGGGTACACGAAGGAGGAGTGGAAGGTCGTCACGGAGAGCCGCAAGATCCTGCACCTCCCGGACCTGCGCGTCTCCTGCACCGCCGTCCGCGTGCCGGTCTTCGTGAGCCACTCCGAGGCCGTCCACGTCGAGACTCGCGACCCGATCACCCCGGACGAGGCCCGCAAGCTGTTCGCGGCCGTCAAGGGCGTCGTGGTCCAGGACGACCCCGCGAACAACGTCTACCCGCTCGCGATGGACGCGGCGGGGTCGGACGAGGTCTACGTGGGCCGCGTCCGCCAGGATCTGTCGATCGACGACAACCGGGGACTCGCCTTCTGGGTGGTGAGCGACAACCTGCGCAAGGGCGCCGCGTCCAACGCGGTGGAGATCGCTGAGGTCCTCGTGGAGCGCGGCTGGATCCGCAAGGGCAGTGAGCGCGCCGCCGCGACAGCGTCCGGGGGATCGCCCGCGTGACCCGCGGCGAGCGCCAGGCGGTGCTCGACGGGATCGCGAACGAGGTCCGGGCCTGCACCCGCTGTCGGCTTGCCGAGGGCCGGACGCATGCGGTCCCCGGCGAGGGTGACCCCGATACCGAGGTGGTGTTCGTGGGCGAGGGCCCGGGCTTCAACGAGGACCGCGAGGGGCGCCCGTTCGTCGGGCGCGCCGGCGGCATGCTCGTGCGCCTGCTCGCCTCGGTCGACTGGCAGCGGGACGACGTGTTCATCACGAATGTGGTGAAGTGCCGCCCGCCCGACAACCGGGACCCACAGCCCGACGAGATCGCGGCCTGCGGGCCGTACCTCTCGCGCCAGCTGGCGGTGCTCGACCCGGCCGTCGTCGTGACGTTGGGCCGCTTCTCCATGGCGACGTTCATGCCGGGGGCGAGGATCGGGCAGGTGCACGGCACCGCCGCTGCGGCGGATCCCGAGACCGGGGCCCGCAACGCCCTGGCCTTCGCGATGTACCACCCCGCGGCCGCCCTCCGCAGCCCATCGGTGGAGAAGGACAGCTTCGAGGACATGACCCGCGTCCCGGCGGTGCTCCTCCGTGCGCGCGAGCGCCGCGAGGGGACGGACCCCCCGGCCCCGAGCCACGAGCCCGTCACGGCGCCGGCTCATGCCCAGCCAGACCCGGCTCCAGACCCGGAGCCCGCCCAGCCCACCATGCCCCACGGTGCCCAAGCGCTCGCCGCCGCCGATCCCGCGGCCGACGACGCATCCCAGCTCACCCTCTTCTAGCGCAGCAGATCGAGACGAAATGGCCGACCCGAACATCCCCCTACGCATCATTCCGCTCGGCGGGGTAGGGGAGATCGGCAAGAACTGCTATGTGTTCGAGTACGGCGACGACATCGTCGTCATCGACTGCGCGCGCAAGCGGAACAGCTCGCCGACGGCTTCGAGCGGCAGCGTGCCGTCGATCGTCAAGCGGCCC
>JANNHX010000388.1:0-1655 GCA_031404615.1 Chloroflexota bacterium | reverse complement strand
GTCGGCGCGGGTTCGCTGCTGGTGGTCAACAACGGGTGCACGGACGATACCGACGCGATACTCACCGCGTACCAGGACCGGCTGCCGCTCCGGGTGCTCCATCAGCCGGTCGTGGGCCTCGCGCTGGCGCGCAACACGGCGGTCGAGGCCGCCACGGGCGAATACATCGTGTGGACCGACGACGATGTGTGGCCGGACGACGGCTGGCTGTCGGCATACGTGGAGGCCTTCCGGCGGTTCCCGGACGCGGCCTGCTTCGGCGGCCCGGTGCGGCCGTGGTTCGTCGGTCGCGTCCCTGGTTGGCTCGCGCGGGCGTGGCCGGAGGTGGCCCTGTACTACGCGATGCGCGACTGCGGGCCGGAGCCGGCCCCGATCCTCCCCGAGTACGTGCCGTTCGGGGCGAACCTCGCGGTGCGCCGCGACGTGCAGGAAAGGCATCCGTACGACCCGGCATTCGGACGGCGCGGGGCCGCGCTGTTCTCGGGTGAGGAATTCGAGGTACTTCAGGCGATCCTGCGCGGGGGTGGCACCGGTTGGTGGGTGCCGGAGGCCGCGGTCCGGCATGCCCTCCCCGCCGAGCGCCTCACCGTGCGGTATCTCCGCCGGGTGATCGGCTGCCAGGGAGAGCTCGGCGCGCTGATGGAGCCGGATCGTGTGGCGCGCCGGGTGCTCAACCGTCCACTCTGGCTGTGGAGAAAAGCTGTAGGCGCGGAGGCGCGCTACCGGCTTTATCGGGCCCTCTTGGGTCCCGAGGTCTGGGTTCGCCATCTCAAGGAGGCGAGCCTGCACTGGGGTCAGGTCCGAGGCTACCGCGGGGGTCAGCGGCCGTGAGCACGGGGGGACGGCGCCTGCGGCGGATTGCGAGCTGGCCGCATTGGTACGAACTCAATCCCTACGTGGAGCTGTTCTATCGCGCGCTCGAGCCCCACGGGATCGAGCACGTGCGGCACGTCCCGCTCACCTGCCTCGCCATCACGACGGCTCGGCCGGCGGTGGACGTGGTGCATCTGCACTGGCCCGAGCCCTACTGGCGGGAACCGGCGCGGGCGCTGCCGGGCCGGCTCTGGCGGGTGGCGCGTCTGGCGCGAGTTCTCGGGTGCTCGCGCCGTCATGGAGTGCGATTGGTGTGGACGGTCCACAACCTGGCACCGCATGAGGGATTCGGATTGGCCGACCGATTGGGTTACCGCCTGCTGCACCGGTCGGCCGATCTCAGACTCTTCACTTCGGCCTGGGCGCGTAGCGAGGCGCTCGCCCGGTGGGGCGGCGATCCCGCGCGGGCTCTCGTGGTCCCGATCGGCAACTTCGATGGCGCGGTGCCGAGCCCGGCGTCACGGGACGTCGCCCTGCGGGCGGCGAACGTCCCCGTCGACCGCCGGGTGTTGCTCTGCTTCGGCGACGTGCGGCCGTACAAGGGGTTCGACGTCGCAGTGGAAGCGCTGCGGCATCTGCGCCGGGGCGAGTTCCATCTGGTGGTGGCGGGGCGGCCGCGGGAGCCCGCGGCGGCTGCGGTACGGCGGGCGGCCTATGGGCGCGAGGACGTAACCCTTCTCATCGGCGAGCAACCGGCGGAGTTGCTCAGCGGTTTGCTTGGGGCGGCCGATATGGTGCTCTTGCCCTATCGGCGGGTGACCGGGAGCGCCGCCGACGCGCGC
>JANNHX010000387.1:0-3520 GCA_031404615.1 Chloroflexota bacterium | reverse complement strand
AGCTCGCCAGCCGGCACACGTTCGACGTGACCATCTTCGACACGGCGCCGACCGGCCACACGATGCGGTTGCTGGAGCTGCCGATCGACTGGAGCCGCCAGCTCGACGTGAAGGTCTTCGCGTCGGTCGATGGCGATGCGGCCGACGATGTTGCCAAGGCGCGGTTCGCTGGCGTGATCGACATGATGCGCGACCCCGCGAGGAGCACCTTCGCCTTCGTCATGTACCCGGAAGCCACCCCGATCGTCGAGGCCAGCCGTGCCATCGAGGAGCTGGTGTCGCTCGGCATCCCGCTGGGGCTCGTCGTGGCGAACATGGTCCTGCCCGAGGACGCCTGTCGCACGCCGTTTGCCAAGGCCCGCCGGCAGATGCAGCAGGCGTACCTCGGCAACATCGAGGCGCGCTTCACCGCACCCGTGCTCGAGGTGCCGCTCCTCGACGGCGAGGTCATCGGTCTCGAGCGACTCACCGACCTCCTCGCGCCGGCCATGCGGCCGGTCGCGGTTCCCGCATAGCCGGAGATACCGATGCTCTCAACCGCCACGCAGGACCCGGCGCTCGCCGCCGCCACCCAGGAGGCAGAGATCGACGCCCTCACGGCGGGCGCGACCTTCGGAGCCGCGCTCCGGACCACGCCGGAGTTCGCCGCCCTGCTCGAGACCGGCAAGGCGCTCGACGCCGACCCGGTCGCCCGGGCGGCGATCCACGCCCACAACGAGCGGCGCGAGGACCTCCGCGTGGAGGCGGCCATGAACCTGATGACGCAGGAACAGACCGACGAGATCGGCCGGCTCCTCGACGAGATGTACGCCGTGCCGACGGTGATCGCCTATATCGATGCCACGGCCGCGTTCGGGGCGCTCTGCCGGGAGACATCGACGGTCATCAGCGGTCTCATCGGGATCGACTTCGCCGCCAACAGCCGCTCCGGCGGCTGCTGTGGCGGGTGAGGGGGACGCCATGCTCAGCACCGAGATCCACGAGGCGGCCGTCGAGTTCGGTCGCAGCCTCCGCGGGGCTCCCTCCGTGTCCGCCTACCGCGCGGCCCAGGCGTCCCTGGACGCCGACCCGCAGGCCCAGGCGCTGATGGACGAACTGCGGTACCTCCAGCAGACGTTCATCGCTGCGCAGCAACGCGGTGAGACGCCGGTGCCCGAGGCCATGGAGACCCTGCGCATGTGCCAGGCGGACGTCCGGGCCAGCGAGGTGATCATGGCCCACCTGCGGGCCACCAACGAGGTCAAGGCGTTCCTGCCCCTCGCCGCCACCGAGGTCAGTCGAGCGCTCGGCACCGACTACGCGAGGCTGATCGCCCCCTCGAGCTGCTGAACACCCAGGCGCCCCGCCGCGCCGGAAGGAGATAGGACCCCCGATCCACGACGAGCGGAAGAACCCGATGCGCCCCGGGGCAACTGTCGAATTGCCGGTGGCCGCGTCGAGTTGGTCGATCGTGTTGTGGAACACGTCCAGGTGGTCGGCGAGCTCGCTGACGTCGCTAATTCATCTGTACACAATCTGGCTTGCCCAGCGATCACACGCGGCCGATAGTGCGGGTCATGCGCACCATCGTTTCGGCACCGCTCACCGACTCCAGCCGGCTGACCATTCGGCGGCTTCAGGTCAGGCGGTCGCCTGCATTAGCGGCGCAGGGTCCGCTCGCCTACGTCAGTGGGGATGCACTTCACGCCGGCGGCCGACTCGTCGGTGGGTTCGAGCTCGGTCCGGTCAATCTCGAGCTCATGGCCGAGGCGGAGCGGGACGCGGCCCTCCAGTCGCTCGCCGCCTTCTATGACGCGATCGCGCGACCGTTCCAGCTCGTCTCGATCCCCGCCGAGCGGAACCCCGACGAGCACTTGGCCTCGATGGAGGCGCGGGTCGAGGGCAAGCGGATCGCACGGGCGTTCGCCGCGTATTCCGCGCTGTACCGCGAGATCGCTGCCGCCCCACGCCGGCCACTGCGCCGCACGTACCTGCTGCTCGACGCGGCGAGTGAACCCGAGCTGCGGCGGACGATGACGAGCCTCGCCCGCACGGCCGAGGAGCGGGGCGTGATCGCGCGTGAGGTCGAACCCGCGGAGCTCGGCGCGTTGTGGGCCACTGTCGGACGGGCGGGGACGGAACACCGGATCGGTGCCTCAATGATCACGGGCGAGCAACTGCTGACGGCCCTCGCGCCGACCCGGCGCTGGCCGGCGGAGGTCGAGCCAGGCTGGCTGACCGAACTCCTCGCGGTCGATGGGGTTGGCCCGGTCGCGATGCGGGTCCGGCCGCTCGGGCGCGCCGAGGCGATGGCATTCATGACGACGCGCCTTCGCCAGGTCCGGGCGGCCGACCGGCTGGCCGCCGAGCGGGGCGAGCTCGGCGACGTGGAGCGCGAGCGGGTGGGCGACACGGCGACCGCTGCGAGGCGTTCGGTCCAGGCGGGCCGCGGACGGGTCTACCTCGTCGACACGGTCCTGCTCCTCGAGGCGGATGACCGAGCGAGCCTCACCGAGCGGATCGAGTCGACGAGACTCGAGGGCCGGGGCACGGGGCTCGAGCTCGAGGTCGCGACGTTCCGGCTCGCCGACGCCTGGCGGGCGGCCCTGCCGGGTCCGGCACCACGGCCCATCGCCGAACGCAACCTCGACTCAGGCTCGCTGGCCGCCTCACTCCTCCACGCCGCCTCGGACCTGTACGAGCCCACCGGGCACCTGTACGGGCGGACCAAGACGAGCGGCGCCACGATCGTGCTCGACCGCTTCGCCCACGCGAGCCACAACGCGATCGTGCTGGGCCAGACCGGGACCGGCAAGACGATGTTCACGGGCGCCGAGATGAGCCGCTGTCTCATCCGCGGGATCCGAGTACTCGCGGTGGATCCGCTGGGTGACTACCGCCGGCTCGCGGACGAGCTCGGCGGGACGTACCTCGATCTCGGCGCACCCGGCGTGGGCCTGAACCCGTTCGCGTTCACCGGTCCGGCGACCGATGGTGCCCTCACGGCCAAG
Organism: Chloroflexota bacterium; assembly: GCA_031404615.1. Taxonomy (GTDB): domain Bacteria; phylum Chloroflexota; class Limnocylindria; order Limnocylindrales; family CSP1-4; genus CAIXZV01. The sequence continues at coordinate 530 of JANNHX010000387.1, read as the reverse complement.
ATCGCTGCCCTGACGCGGCTCGCCGCCGCGATGGCCGGTGGCCTCACCCGCGAGGAGCGCCCGGCCCTCGACCGTGCCCTGCGCGCGACCTACGACGATGCGGGCATCGGCCCCGATCCGGCATCGCTCGACCGGGAGCCGCCGACCCTCGCCGACCTCGTGGAGCGGCTCGTGGGCCTCGCCGACGGGGCGCCGCTCGCCCACCGCCTCGAGCGCTGGGCGGCAGGGTCGCTCGCGCACCTGTTCGCGGGCGGTGCTGCGCTCCCGCTCGACCGGCGAATGCTCGTCATCGGCCTCGCCGCCCTGTCCGACCCCGAGGTGCGGTCGGTCGCCCAGCTGGCCGCGCTCGGGGTGCTGTGGGACGCGGTTCGGCGCGATCTTGCGCCCAAGCTCGTCGTCGTCGACGAGGCCTGGAAGGTGATGCGCCAGCCCGCCGGCGCCGAGTTCATCGAGGAGCTTGCACGCTCCGCCCGCCACTATCACGCGGGGCTCCAGCTCGCGACCCAGGACATCGTCGAGTTCCTCCGCAG
>JANNHX010000386.1:0-6181 GCA_031404615.1 Chloroflexota bacterium | reverse complement strand
GGCATGAAGACCTCGCCCCGGGCCTCGAGCGTCGCCGGCTCCGGGAGGCGGTCCGGGATCGCGCGGATCGTGCGCAGGTTCGGAGTGACGTCCTCGCCCGTGGTCCCGTCGCCGCGCGTGGAGCCGAGCGTGAACCGGCCTCGCTCGTAGCGCAGCGAGACCGCCAGGCCGTCGATCTTGAGCTCCGCGACATACGTCAGGCCCTCGGCGGGCTCCGGCGCGGCAGGCAGGCCCAGGCCCTTGCGGACGCGGGCGTCGAACGAGCGCAGCTCGTCGTGGCTGAATGCGTTGGACAGGCTGAGCATCGGGCGCTGGTGGCGGACCTCGGGGAAGCGACCACCGGCGGGGGTACCGCCGACGCGCTGGGTCGGCGACGCGGGGGTGATGAACGCAGGAAACGCCGTCTCGAGCGCGACCAGCTCGCGGAACAGGGCGTCGTACCCGGCGTCGGTGAGCTCCGGCGCGTCTTCCCCGTAGTAGAGGCGGTTGGCGCGGCGTATCTGCTCGGCGAGCTCGCCGTGGCGCGCGGCGGCCGCGTCGGGCTCCAACGAGGCGGCGACGTCGACGAGGGCGGGATCGACGGGAAGCGGCTCGGTCATCGCCCCCGAGGATACGACTCGGACGGCCCCGATGGGCGAGTCGCAGGCCGATGGGGCGCATCGCATCTTGCATCGAGGCGGTCCGGATGGCATACCGCGGACTGGAGGTGGGTCATGAAGGTCGCGGGCAAGGTGGTCGTCGTCACCGGCGCCGGCAGCGGCATGGGCCGCGAGGTCGCGCTGGAGCTGCTGCGGCGCGGGGCCAGGGTGGCATGCGTGGACATCAACGGGGCGGCGCTCGCCGAGACGGTGACGCTCGCCGGCATGGGCGCGCCGATCGCCGCGTTCACGCTGAGCGTCGCGGATCGGGCGGCCGTGGAAGCCCTGCCGGCGTCCGTCGTCGAGAAGCTCGGGGCCGTGGACGGCCTCATCAACTGCGCCGGGATCATCCAGCCGTTCGTGAAGCTGGTCGACCTCGACTACACGGCGATCGACCGCGTCTTCGACGTCAACTGGCGCGGCACGCTGTACATGACCAAGACGTTCCTGCCGGTGCTGCTGGCGCGGCCGGAGGGCCACATCGTCAACGTCTCGAGCATGGGCGGGTTCATCCCGGTGCCGGGCCAGACGATCTACGGCGCGTCCAAAGCGGCCGTCAAGCTGATGACCGAGGGCCTCAACTCGGAGTGCGCACGAACGAGTGTGCGGGTCACGGTCGTGTTCCCGGGAGCCGTCGCCACGAACATCGCGCAGAACTCCGGGGTCCCGATCTCGATGGGCGCAATGGACGCGGACAAGCAGAAGCGGATGACCTACCCGGCCGACAAGGCCGCCAGGGACATCCTGGACGGGATGGAGAAGGACGCATACCGGGTCATCGTGGGCAGCGACGCGCGGTTCCTGGACCGGTTCTACCGGCTGAGCCCGAGGCGCGCGGCGAGGTTCATCGCGAACAAGATGAAAGACCTGCTCCCGACGAAGGAACAGGCCCCGGCACGTGCGGGGCCGGGATCAGCGTGTCCTCGCCGCGTGGGCGCGCGTGACGGCCGCGGGCGACGTCGCGCCGGCGATCGCCAGGGCACGGTCCGTCTCCTCGCGCAGGATCGAGAACGCCTTCGCGACGCCCGCCTCCCCCGCCGAGGCGAGGGCGTAGAGGAAGGGCCGTGCCGTGAACACGGCGGTCGCCCCGAGCGCCAGCGCGACCAGCACGTCCGGCCCGCGGCGGACCCCGCCGTCGAGGTACACCTCGGCGCGACCCTCGACGGCGTCGACGACCGCCTCGAGCGCCGACGGCGAGCGGTCCAGCTGGCGGCCGCCGTGGTTGCTGACCCAGACCGCATCGACGCCGCGATCCACCGCGATGCGCGCGTCGTCGGCGGCGAGGATGCCCTTGAGCACGAGGGGCAGCGGCGCCCAGGAGCGGATCTCCTCGAGCGTGTCCCAGGTCAGGGGCACCCCGCGCATGTCGAGGATCTCGTCGAGCGCGCCGCCATGGCGCCAGGCGTCTCGCTTGGGCAGGTTCGCGTAGGCGTCCTCGCCGGGGTCGAAGGGCACACGGAGGATGTCGTCGCGGTACCCGAGGACCGGCGCGTCCACCGTGAGCACGAGCGCCTCGTAGCCCGCGGCCGCGGCACGCTCCACGAGCCGGCGCGTCACGGACCAGTCCCTCTGGACGTAGAGCTGGAACCAGCGGCGGGCGTCGGGGGCGGCGGCGGCGATCTCCTCGATGGAGCGCGAGGCGACGGTCGAGACAACGTTGATCGCCCCGGCGGCAGCCGTCGCGCGAGCCGTGGCGAGCTCGCCGTCCTCGTGGGCAAGGCCGTGGAGGGCGGCCGGCGCGACACCGATGGGCAGCGCCGCGGGCCGGCCGAGGATCGCGGTCTCCAGCGTCGTGTGCGAGACATCCGCGAGGACGCGCGGGAGGAGCGCGTAGCGGTCCCAGTCGCGCTCGTTGGCGCGCAGCGTATGGCCGTCCCAGGCGCCGCCCGCGAAGTAGGCCCAGGCCGCGGGGTGGAGGCGCTCGCGGGCAGGCGCCTCGAAGTCGTGGAGGCTCACGATCCCCGCGAGGTCGATCGGCGGCGCGGCGGGCGGCGGGTAGGCCAGGCTGGGGCGGGGGTCCTGGTCGTCGCGCTCGGGGTCCGGCATGGCAAGCAGGATAGGGCGGGGCGGCCGCGCGGGATGACGGTTCATGACACGGACTGGCGCGTCGGCGTCGTAGGCTGCGCGCCATGGACAAGACCGAGCTGCTGAACGCGATCCGTGCAACCCACGCCCCCATCGAGGCCGCCGCTGCGCTGGATGACGAGGCCCTCCAGGCGCCTGCGCCCGGCATGGCCGGCTGGACCCGGAAGGACATCCTGGCGCACATCGAGTGGTGGAACCGCCATTCGGCGGACGTGATCGAGGGCGTCCGGTCCGGCGTTGACCCGTACCCGGGCGGCGACGAGCCGTGGGACCCCGACGCCTGGAACGCGCGGATCCTCGCGGAGAACGTCGACCGCGCACCGGACGATGTGCGCCGCGGCGAGACCGAGTCGTTCGCGCGCCTGCTCGCGGCGGTCGAGGCAGCCACGGACGGCGAGCTGTTCGCCGAGAACCCGCATCCCTGGCTCGACGGCACCGTGGCCGAGACGATCGCCGAGGACTCCAGCCTGCACTACGCGGACCACCTCGCACACCTGGCCTGAGCAGGCCGTTGCGCGCCGCCCGGTTCCTGCTGGCCGCCCTCGCGCTCGCGGGATGCGCGGCTGGACCCGCGACCACCCTGCCGGGCACCATGTGGCCCAGCACCGTCCCGACCCCCGGAGGCACCGTGACCGACGTCCGACTGCACCAGGCGGCCACCGCCGGCGACCTTGCGGCCATCTCGGCCCTCCTCGCCGCGGGGCTCCCGGTCGACGCCCGCGACACCGATGGCCGCACCCCGGTCATGGCCGCGACCGCCGCTCGCCAGACCGAGGCCGTCCGCGCGCTGCTGGACGCGGGCGCCGACGTCGACATCCGTGACGGCCGCCTCGACAACCCGTTCCTGTACGCGGGCGCCGAGGGCCTGCTCGACATCCTCCGCCTCGTCAACGAGGCCGGCGCGGATCCTGCCCTCACGAACCGCTATGGCGGCACCGCGCTGATCCCGGCCTGCGAGCGTGGTCACGTCGAGGTCGTCCGCTACCTGCTCGCGGAGAGCGACGTCGACGTGGACCACGTCAACAACCTCGGCTGGACCGGGCTGCTCGAGGCGATCATCCTCGCCGACGGCGACGCGGCCCACCAGGCGATCGTCCGGCTCCTGCTCGATGCCGGCGCGGACCCCGAGCTCGCGGACCGCGACGGGATCACGCCGCTGGCCCACGCGAGGGCCGGGGGCCAGGCCGAGATCGTCGCGATCCTGCTGGCCGGCGGCGCGACCCGCTGAGCGACGGCCGTGAGACCGGCCGCCGGTCCCTGCGCCGGTAATTGCGTCCCGGCCCGCGGCCGGTGATCGCGTAGCGGTCCAACCCGGGAGCCCCGACGTTGTTCTGACTCGCTGCGCGGGCAGCAGGCGTTCTGGCGGCCTCGCACGAGCGGTGGTGACCCGCGGCGCGGTCAATCCGAAGGTCAGCGCCGGTGTCCGGACCGGCACGCGGCCAGGAGCGGCACGCGCCATGCGCGGCACGCGGCCACGACGGGCACGCGGCCAGGCGCGGACCGACGCGGTCGCCGACCCACCTGAAGCTAGCCCAGCAGCTCCAGGTTCGCGAGGCTCGCGAGCATCGTCTTGCGACCGACCTGCGGGTCCCGGAACGCGACCTGGACCTCCTCGTCGTCACGCGTCAGCTTCGAGGTGATCACGATGCCGTCGCCCCAGCGCGCATGCCGCACGCGATCGCCATCGCGATAGCGCCGCTCGCCCGGGACGATCGGCCGCGGCGGGATCACGCCACGCTGCCGTGGCCCGAGGCCACCCCCGAGACCGCCGCGGCGGACCGAGCCGCTCCCCCCGAGAGCCGCCGCATCCTCGTCCCAGGGAGGGACGTCGCGCCCGGTCGGGTCGATCGTGGAGCCGCCATCGACCCCACCGTTGTCGGCACTCACTCCGCCGCCCAGTCGCCCCAGCGATCCGGATGGCGCCCCCGCGGCGAACGCGTCACGCTTCGCGCCGAGGTCCCGCGTCGGGCGGAAGGACTCGCCAGGCGCCGGGGCCCCGGGACGGCCGCTGCCCTGCCGGTACGCGCCGCCGCCCGCGCGGATCCCGGCGCCGAGGCGTGAGCCGCGCTCGCGGAACACAACATCAGGGTCCAGGTCCCCCCCAAGGTCGCCGCCCCCATGCAGCTGCGGCCCCACCATCAGCTCCGGGGGGATCTCCATGAGGAACCGCGACGGAATGCTCATCCCGCCGCCGCCCCATGTCGCGCGCCGCCACGCGTGGGAGAGGAACAGTCGCCGCTTGGCCCGCGTGATGCCCACGTACGCGAGCCGGCGCTCCTCCTCGAGCTCCCGCTCGTCGTCGAGCGCCCGGTTGTGCGGGAAGACGCCCTCCTCGAGGCCCGCGATGAACACGACCGGGAACTCGAGGCCCTTGGCGGCGTGGAGCGTGATCAGCGTCACCGCGTCCTTCTCGCCCTCGTAGGAGTCCTGGTCCGCGACGAGCGCGGTCTCCTCGAGCAGCCGGTCGAGCGCGTCCTCGGGCGACAGGTCGTCGTAGCGGCGCGTCACCTCGCGCAGCTCGAGCAGGTTCGCCCAGCGGTCCTCGCCCTCCTCCGACCCGTCGGCGAGCATCGCCCGGTAGCCGGACGCCTCGAGGATCTCGTCGAGCAGCTCCGGGAGCGGCAGCACGCCGATCCGCCGCCGGAGCCGCGCAACAAGCGCGTAGAACTCCCCGATCGCCGTCTTCGCGCGGCCCGTCAGCCCCTCGACCGTCCCCTTGCCCGCGGCCTCGATCGCGAGGTACATCGAGTCGTCGTTGCGGGCGGCGTGCTTGCGCAGCGCCTCCAGGCTCTTGTCGCCGATCCCGCGCGCCGGGACGTTGATGACCCGCTCGTAGCTGACGGCGTCCGTGTCCGAGCGCAGGACCCGCAGGTAGGCCAGCGCGTCCTTGACCTCGCGCCGCTGGTAGAACCGCGTGCCGCCGACGAGCTGGTACCGGATCCCGTAGCGGAGGAACGCCTCCTCGATCGCGCGGGACTGGGAGTTCATCCGGTACATGACCGCGAGATCCTTCGGCCGGAAGCGCGTCGATTCGTCGTCGTCGGCCCGCCGCGTCAGCCAGCCGGTCTTGCCGGTCGAGCCCACGAGGCCATCGGTCTGGCGGGCGATCCACTCGGCCTCCTCCTCCTCGTTGAAGGCCTCGAAGCGCTGGATGGGCACGCCGCCCTGGTTCTCCGTCCAGAGCTTCTTGTCGGTCCGGCGCTCATTGCGCGAGACGACCGCGTGCGCCGCGTCGAGGATGAGCTGCGTTGACCGGTAGTTCTGCTCCAGCTTCACGACCGTCGCGTCGGGGTAGTCGCGCTCGAAGTCCAGGATGTTCTGGACGTTCGCCCCGCGCCAGCCGTAGATCGACTGGTCGTCGTCCCCCACCACGCACAGGTTCCGGTGGGCCGCGGCGAGCGCCTTGACCCACAGGTACTGCGGCCGGTTCGTGTCATGGTACACGTCGACGTGGAGGT
>JANNHX010000385.1:0-7627 GCA_031404615.1 Chloroflexota bacterium | reverse complement strand
GTCACGGAGGTCTTCCTGTACAGCAACCGGTCCATCATGGGCACGATGGAGAGCGCCGATTCGCCGATCAGCCCGCACGAGCACCCGGTCGCGGACCGCCACCTCCGGCACTTCGCGGAGATCGTCGGCCGGAACCGGCCCGGGACGTGGCGGGCGACCCGGTGACCGGCGACGGCGCGCCGCTGCTCCACTTCGGCCGCGCCGGTGGAGCGGCGCCCAGCGACGACGAGGCGCTCGAGGTGGCGGCCGACGGCTCCTGGACGGCGCGGCGGACCGTGGGCGGGCGCCGGGCCGGCCGGTTCGCGGGCACGCTCGATGCACGAGCCCTTGCCGGCCTCGAACGGGACGTGGCGCGCGCCGCTGCCGCGGGCGACGCCCGGGTTCCCACCCCGCGCCACGGCGCGACGGAGTCGGTCGAGGCCGGTGGTGCCGAGCTGCTGACGGGCTCGAACGAGGACCCGCCGCCCGGCTGGCGGCCGCTGGTGAAGCGCGCGCGGGCCTTCCTCCTCGAGGGCGCGATCGAGGGTCCGGTGGCCGCGCTGGAGCTCGTGGCGGACCTCGATTCGGCGCGCGTCGTCCATGCCGGCACGGAGCCGGTCGAGGTGGACCCGGCGTCGGTGAAGGTCCAGGTGGCACGCGTGGGGCCGGACGGGGGGCGGCTGGGCGACTGGGCGCGCGGGTCCGGTGATGAGCCAGGCTGGGTGAAGGCAGGGCCCGACTGGGGGCTGGACCTGCCGTTCGAGCATGGGCTGGCCACGGCGACCGGCGAGGTGCTCCAGGTCCGCGTCGAGCTCCGCGTCCGTGACGGCGGCGTTCGCCGGGTCCGCCTTTACGTCCCCGTCCGCGCCTGATCTCCGCCGCGCCGCGGGCGGCCCGCAGTGATTGCGATCTGCATCAGATCCGTCGTGTCCACGCGGGGACCGCGTGACGAAACCCGGCTTTCGGCCCCCGGCTCCCTCGTGGAAGGGCCGATCCTGATGCACAAGGCGATCACCGGACCGCGGGCGCAGGCGCGCCCCGGCCGCCGGCGCGCCCGGCACGGGCCTCTCGCGCCCTAGATCAGGCCTTCGCGGATCGCGTACGCGACGGCGTGCGTCCGGTTGCGCAGCTCCAGGCGCGACGTGATGTCGTGGATGATGTTCTTCACGGTCCGCTCGGAGTAGAAGAGGCGGTGCGCGATCTCCGCGGTGTCGAAGCCGTCGGCGAGCAACCGCACGACCGAGGCCTCGCGCTCGGTCAGTCCGGAGAACGTGAGGCCGCGCGGGGAGAGGACCTGGCGCTGGAGCTGGCCGACCTGGCGCAGCAGCCGCCCCAGGAGGTCCGGGGGCAGCGAGCCCTCGCCGGCTGCGGCGGAGCGCAGGGCCGCGGAGAGGTTGCCGGCGGTGGCCTCGCTCCGGCGCAGGACGCCGGTGACGCCCGCTTCGGCGGCGGCGAGGAGGCTGCGGTCGTCGACGCGCGAGACCAGCAGCACGACCCGGCGGACACCGCGCCCGCGCAGGGAGCGCATGGAGCTCAGGACCTCCGCGTCCAGCTCGTCGCCCACCACGAGCCCCACGACGTCCTCGGGCAGCTCGCCGTCGCCGACGACGCCAAAGCCCTGTGCCTTGCGCAGCTGGCTGACGATGCCGGCTCGTGAGAGGGGATCCGCGGCGGCGACCACAACGGGGATGCGGGCCTTGAAGGGCATGGGCTCTGCGACCATCGATCGAGATCTCCCTTGCGCGATCGCCCGGGCGGGACGGGATGCTCGTGCATGTCCCGGGACGCACGCGGACCCTACGCCCCGGGGGTCTCCGGCCAGTCAACGTGGACTTAACGGGCAGCGTCGGGTTGCCCGAAGGGACACCAAGCCGCCCCCGAAGGCGCCACCTGAACCCCTGTTCGCGGCCGCGGCTCGTCGTTACACTGCGCCCGTGGGTGCCTCCGTCACGCTGGTCACGCCGGCCGTCGCGGTCGAGCCGGGCCAATCCGTCTCCATCACCGTCAAGGTTCGCAACACCGGCAGCGTCGTCGACGAGTTCGCGCTCGACGTGCTGGGGGATGCGGCCGCCTGGGCCGCGGTCGAGCCGCCGACGGTCAACCTCTTCCCGGGTGCCGAGGCCGAGGCGAAGGCGGTCTTCCGGCCGCCCCGCGCCGCCGCCACGCCATCCGGGGTCGTCCCGTTCGGGCTGCGTGCCCGCTCGCGCGAGGACCCCGCCGGCTCGGCCGTCGAGGAGGGCTCCGTCACGGTCGGAGGGTTCGCGGACCCGCACGCCGAGCTGGTCCCGCGGACGTCGCGTGGCTCGGGCTCGGGCTCCCATGACGTCGCCGTCGACAACCGCGGCAACACGCGCCTCTCCGCCGAGATCGAGGCGATCGACGCGGACCAGCAGCTCAAGTTTGACGTCAAGCCGCCCGCGGTGGTGGTCGAGCCCGGCATGGCGGGCTTCGCCAGGGTCAAGGTCATGCCCGCCAGGAAGTTCTGGCGCGGGCAGCCCAAAACGCGACCCTTCCAGCTGTTCATCAAGCCCGAGGGCGGCCTCCCGATCACCCTGGACGGGACGATGCTGCAGGAATCCGTCCTGCCGCCGTGGTTCCTCAAGGCGTTGCTGCTCGCCCTCCTGGCGATCGTGGCGCTTGTGATCTTCTGGCTGTTCCTGCTCAAGCCGTCAATCCAGACCGCCGCGTCCGAGGCCGTCGCCTCGCCGCTCGCGAGCCTCAAGGAGGACGTCAACGAGGCGCTCGAGAACGCGGGCCTGCCGACGATGCCGGCCGAAGGCGGCGGTGGCGACGCCTCGCCGACACCCGCGACACCCGCGACACCCGCGCCGACACCCGCGCCCGGCGAGACGGCACCGCCGCCCACGCCCACGCCGAACCCCACCCCGGATCCCGGCGTGGTGATCCCGGGCCTCGGCGCCCCGGTCGACGGATCGCTGTCCAAGGCGGCCCCGACCGTGACGTTCAAGGGCACGCTGTTCCTCACGGACTTCCTGTTCTCGAACCCCAACGCGCAGGAGGGCGCGCTCGTCGTGCTCCGCAACGACGTCCCGCTGATGCGCCTGCGACTCGAGAACTTCCGCGACTACGACGTCCACTTCGTCACCCCGATCGTCATCGCGGCCGGTGACCAGCTCAACCTGTCGCTCGTCTGCGAGGCCGCCGGGGAGTGCGATCCGGCGGTGCTCTACTCCGGGTACCTGCGGCCCTGAGGCCACCCGTGACACGGGCCCCCGCCGTCGCGCTCGCCCTCGTCCTGCTCGTCGCCGCGCCTTCGGGCGCGTCGGGGTCGGGCGCGCCGGGCGCCGGTCCGGCCGTGACCCCCGCTCCGGCCGCGCCGCTCCCGGCCCCCCCGGGCAAGACGACCGTGCTCTCGCTGGCGCGCAACGGCGGCTTCGCCAACGGTGGCTCCATCGAGCCGTCGATGTCGTCGAACGGCCGCTATGTCGCGTTCACCTCGATCGCCTCGAACCTCGTGGCCAAGGACGAGGAGGGATCGGTGGAGGTCTTCGTCCTCGATCGCCGGAGCGGCAAGATCACGCGGGCGCCGCTCCCGGACGGCGTGGCCCGGTCCGCGCTTGCCGCCCAGTCCGAGCCGTCCATCTCGGGCGACGGCCGGATCGTGGCCTACACGTACCGGCCGCCCACGCGGATCGGCGCGACGGCCGGCAACTTCGGCACGTTCGTCCTCGCATGGAACCGGACCAACGGCAACGTCGAGATCGTGTCGCGCAACACCAAGAACGGCCCGCAGGGTGGCGCGCGCCAGCCGTCGGCGTCCGGTGACGGGCGGTACATCGCCTACACCTCGACCTATGACTGGACGGGCGACAGGGACGAGGGCCAGGACGACGTCTACCGCTTCGACCGCCAGGCCGACAGCACCGCGCTCGTCTCGATCAGCTTCACCGGCGGGCCGCTCTCGGGCGCCGCCAACGGCCCGTCCATCTCGGGCGACGGGAACCTGGTCGCGTTCGTGTCGGACGGTGGTGACTCCGTCGTCCCCGAGGACACCGGCAACGGGACCCAGGTCTACGTCCGGACGATGTCGACGGCCAGCAACGAGCGTGTCTCCAGGCCGCAGGACGGCAGGGCCGCGGGTGACCGGTCCGCGGACCCGGCGATCTCCGCCGACGGCCGCTATGTCGCGTTCTCGTCAGCGGCCACCAACCTCACGCCGGAGGGCACGGGCGGCCTCTTCCGCTACGACCGCCAGACAGGCGCCATGCTCCTCGTCTCGGTGACCCCGACCGGCGCGGGGGCGGATGGCACGGGCCTCCAGCCCTCGATCACCGACGACGGCGCCATGATCGCCTGGACCTCCACGGCATCCGGCCTCGTGCCCGAGACGGCGGGCCGCATCGCCCCGGCGGCGACGGCCAGGGGCCAGTCCGAGGTCTTCATCCGCGACATCGACGCGGGCGAGACGGTCCTGATCTCGGTCAGCCTCACCAACGGGGGCAGCGCCGGCCGGAGCTTCCAGCCGGCGATCGGCGGGGGCGGGCGCTACGTCGCGTTCGCGTCGGACTCCAGGATCCTCGTCAAGGGTGACGGCAACGAGGCGTACGACGTGTTCCTGCGCGACCTGCCGCCGACGCCGGTCATCAACCCGGCGACGCTCGACCTCGGGTCGCGCGCGCTGGGGACCGAGAGCCTGCCGCTCGCCGCGACCCTGGGCAACGCGGGCTGGTCCCCGCTCACGGCGACCGGGGCCTCGATCACGGGCGCGAACAAGGCGGACTTCCGGATCGTCGCGGACGGATGCACGGACCGCCGCCTGCGCCGCAATGAGGCCTGCACGGTCAGCGTGGTCTTCAAGCCGACCGCCAAGGGCGCCCGCAGCGCGACGCTCCAGGTCACGGACACGTTCGCGGGCTCGCCCCGGACGGTCCGCCTGCGCGGCCGCGCGTCGCAGGGGAAGCTGACCCTCGACCCGCCGATCGGCCCGCCCGGCATCGTCACCATCGCCGAGGGGAGCGGCTTCCCGCCCAACACGCCGGTGCGCCTGACCTGGACCATCGGGATCACGCCCAGGCTCGCGGCCGTGGTCACGGATGAGGCGGGCCGGTTCCGGGTCCCCGTGCTCGTGTTCCACAACGACCGCACCGGGCGGCGCGAGCTGTCGGTGGAGGCCGTCGACGGCACGTCGTTCCCCGCGGTCGCCGCGTCCATGCTCGTGACGAAGCCCAGCGTCATCCCGCCACGCTTCGACATCGTCCGCATCATCGACCTCCCGCTCGTGCTCGTGATCCGAGGATGACCCGCCCGTGACCGCCGCCGACCATCTCGTGTGCAGCCGCTGCGGCTTCGCCAACGTCCCCGGGGACCAGTTCTGCGGGTCCTGCGGGGCCTTCCTGGAGTGGGAGGGCGAGCCCGCCACCGGGTCCGCGCCGCCCGCCGTCTCGGGCGCAGACCCGGACGTCCCGGTCGTCCGCCCGGCCGGTGGGCCCCAGCCGCTCTTCACGCCCACCGCCCCGACCGAGGTCACGCCGGTCGTCGCAGCACCTTCCGACGGGCCCCTGCTCCGCTGCCCCGCCTGCGGCATCGCGAACGCCGCCGGGCGCACGTTCTGCCAGTCCTGCGGCACGAAGCTCGCCGAGGCGCCGCGCGTCTCCGAGGTCACCGCCGCGCAGATCGCGGCCGCGGTCAACGCGCCAGCCCGCCCGGTGAGCGTCCAGACCACGACCGTCCGCACGGCGAAGGGCGAGCCCGAGTCGTCCTCCGGCGGCGGCATCGGCAAGTGGATCGTACTCATGGCGGTGATCGGCGTGCTCCTGGGCGCGGGCGCGGTTCTCGCGAGCCAGCTCCTCAAGGGCTCCGGGCCCGCGTCCGTCGCCTCGTCCGGCCCCTCGGCCGCGGCCAGCGCCGGTGCTTCCTCAGCGTCGGCAGCGGCGCCCTCCGGCGATGTCCCGTCGGGGGAGGCTCCCTCCGCCGAGACGCCATCGGACGCGGCGACCGCCGCCCCCACCGAGGCTCCCAGGCCCGCGGCCCTGGTGCTGACGGGCGCCGTCGCATCGTCCGTCGTCGGCGACCTCGAGAAGTTCCAGCCCGCCATGGCCATCGACGGCAACCCCAAGACCTGCTGGCAGGAGGGGAGCAGGACCGAGAAGGGGGAGTGGATCGAGGTCACGTTCGCGCCGTCCAGGGTGACCTCGCTCGTGATCACGAACGGCTACAACGCGTCGAAGGCCCTGCTCAAGGGCAACAAGCGGCTCAAGGACATCGCGGTGTCGATCAACGGCGGCGCCCCGATCAAGCTGCGGCTGGACGACACCGGCTCGCCCCAGAAGCTCAACGTCAAGGATGTCGCCGGGGCGACGACGCTGCGGATCACGATCGTGTCCACGTATGGCGCCGTGAAGACGTCCGTCGCCGGTACGCCGTTCGACGACGCCGCCCTCGGCGAGATCGTGGTGATGGGAGTGTCGGGATCTTGACCAGCAGGGGGCTGCGGCCCGTATGCTGCGCCCAGATGAACGGGGAGCGTCCTACCGTGTCCCGCACGTGAGCGCATTCGGTGCTGCCTTCGCGAAGGGCCTGGCCGGTCTCGGCGGGCCCGGTGCCGCCGCGGCGATCGTCGCGGGCGGGATCATCGTCGGCGCCCTCGGCGGCGGCCTCGTGGCCACCCAGGGGTCCGGCCAGCAGCCCGCCAGCGCCACCGGCAAGCTCGCGGTCTACGCCTGCCCGGACAACGGCGCGCCCCTGGTCATGATCCAGGCCGGCCAGAGGCTGCTCGTCACGGGGCGCACCGAGGACAGTGCCTGGCTGCGCATCCACTTCCCGGAACCCGGCCGGACCGAGGCCTGGGTCCAGGCGTCGCCGCTCCAGGTCGATGGGGCCGTCGCGAGCCTGCCCGTGGCGGGGTGCGCGCCGGAGCTCACGGTCGCGGCACCGTCCATCGAGCCCGGCATGACGCTCACGGCGGTCGCCAACAACCCGCCCTCGGCCCCGCCCTCCTCGTCGCCCGAGGTGACGCCGCCGCCCGAGCCAACGCCGTCGCCCAGCGTATCGGCCAGCGCTTCGGCCAGCCCGTCGGTCGCCCCCAACGCCCGCCCGACGCTGGCGAAGCTCACGGTCTCGACGGGCAGGATCAGCTACGACACGGGCAACTACTGCCCGTCCGCGGTCAAGAAGGTCACGTTCCGGGTCAGGGCCGGGGATGAGGTCGGCGTGCAGAGCGTGGCCCTCTTCTGGCGCGAGCCCAGGGCCAGCAGCTTCGCGACGTCGCCGATGACGCGTGCCTCGGGCAACACGAGGAGCGGGACATGGCAGGTGACGCTGGACACGACCGCGAACGGGATCACGAAGGCGGGCAAGCTCGCGTTCTACGCCGTCGCGACGGACGGCCAGGGCGCGACCCGGCGGATCCCGACCAGCGGCTCGAACAGCATCACGGTCGCGGTGTGCGTGAACACGGGCCCGACGATCACAGCGGTGGCGCCCGCTTCCGGGACGTCGATCTTCTGGGATCCGCTGTCTGCGGGCGGCTGTCAGACCGCGCGCAACATCACCGCGACGGTCAAGGACACGGACGGCGTTAAGTCGGTCACGCTGTTCTATCGGAAGCCGGGCAGCTCCACGTATACACCCAAGGCAATGAACGAGACGAGCTCGGGCAAGTGGTCTGCGAAGATCAGCACGCGGGACG
>JANNHX010000384.1:0-6048 GCA_031404615.1 Chloroflexota bacterium | reverse complement strand
GTTGCGTCGGCCGCGGCACGGACGGGCGGGCTCCGTCGCGTCGCCAGGTCCGCCCGCGAGCGGCAGGCGCCGGCGGCGACGCCGACGTCCAGGGCAGTCGGTGACCCGTCGCCAGCGGACCGGTCCCTGACGCTCCCGGAGATCACCGCCATCCGCGCCCTCCGCGAGCGCTGGGCGGCGGAGGGCCTGGGTGCCCCTGACTTCGATCGCGTGGTCGGGTCGTGGGTCGCCGCCGCGATGAGGACGAGGATCCCCGGCCCCGGCGAGGCCACGGCCCACGAGCCGCTCGACGGTGCAACGGCGACCGCCAGCGAAGTGGTCGCCGCGACCACGGCATCCGGCACGACGCCGCCCGAGGTGCGCATCCCGCCCCCGATCTCCGCGTCGATGGCGATGGGGGTGCTGGAGGCTTCGGGTGTCACCCGGCGGCCGGGCGGCGCGTGGCTCGAACCGGTCGAGGCCGCCCGGGTGTCGACGCACCGGCTCGCGCGGATCGTCGCAGGCCGCGCCGTGAGCGCCGTGGCCCGCCGTGGCCCGGAGACGCCTCGCGGGGGCCGTGGCGAGGACCGCGGCGAGGGCTGAGCCTCAGACCCTGCGCCAGGCCTCCAGCCGGGCATCGAGCCGGGCGCGGATCGCCTCGACGGCCCAGTCAACGCCGGTGACCGCCGTATCGATGACGAGGTCCGCGTCGCCCGGCGCCTCGTACGGCGACGAGATGCCCGTGAAGTCCGCCACCTCGCCCGAGCGTGCGCGCGCGTAGAGCCCCTTGCGGTCCCTCGCCTCGCAGACATCGAGGGGCGTGTTGACCCAGACGAGCAGGAAGGGACCGTGCGGCTCGGCCATCGCGCGAACACAGGCACGCGAGGCGGCGAAGGGTGCGATCGGCGCGGCGACCGCGATGCCGCCGTGGCGGGCGACGAGGGCGGCGACCCAGCCGATGCGCTCCACGTTGCGCTCGCGTGAGGCGATGTCGAAGCCCAGCTCCGCCGAGATGCTCTGGCGGACCTCGTCGCCATCGAGCAGCGTCACGCCTCGGGAGCCGTCGTCGGCGAGCGCCTCCACGAGACCCCGGGCTATGGTCGACTTGCCCGATCCCGACAGGCCGGTGAACAGGACGACGGCGCCCGGGCGACCCACGCCATCGCCGGCGCGGAGCACCTCGGCGGCGGACGCCGCCGGGTAGACGGCATGCACGGCCGCCGCGCGGACGTCCGCCAGCGCCAGGATCCGGCCCTGCTCAGCCGGGCTGCGCAGCTCCGACAGGCGGAGCGCGAGCGGCGCGCCGTACGAGGCGACGACCGAGGCCAGGTCCGGGACTGGCCACGGTCCGCCCTCGACGGGCCACGGGACGACGATCGCGAGCACCGACGGGCTCGTTCGGACCGCGCGCAGCGTGTCCGCGGCAGCGAGGGCGGCGCGCACGAGGCCCGCCGAGCCGACCGCCCCCGCCGGGCGGCCCCGCCTCGAGACCGGGATCACGACCAGGGCGGCGCCCGCGCCTGCACCGCCCACGGCGGCCGCCGCGTGGTCCAGGTCGGCTCGGGTCGGCACGTCGTCGATGACGAGGGCGAAGACCGGACGCCCCGCGGCGACCGCGGCGAGGCGCTCGCGCGCGGCCGCCGCACCGAGCCGCAGGGCCGGATCCCACTGCGGGCCGCCGTGCGGGGCGAAGGGCCGCAGTGCCTCGAGGCGAGGCGCGGGTCCGTCCGCCGCTCCCGAACCGGCGGCCGTGAGGCGGGCGAGGGGCGTGTTCTCGGCGTCGGCCAGGAGCAGCACTTCGGCATCCGCCGGGGCGCCGGCGGGGAGCGTGAGCCCGGGCAGCGCCCCACCAAGCGCCAGCTCGAGCACATCGAGCGCGTCCTCGTCGAGCACCAGGGTTCGGGTCGTCATCGGGTGGCCTCCAGGGCATCCGCGGGCTGGGCGGTCCCGCGGCGGCGCGCGCGACTGCGGGCCGGGCACGGGTCGCCCTTGCCCGCCGCCGGACGGTGAGCCCAACGGGCCCGGAAGGTGAAGAGCATGCGCGGATGATAACTTCGCTCCCGCCGCCTGCGACCGCGATGGCCGGTGCGGCGCAGCGCAGACACCCGGATGGAGAGCGGCAGCGGATGAGGGCAGGCAGGCCTTGGTGACGAGCGAGCGCGCGGACGGACCGCCCGTCCCGGTCGCGGCGATCGCCAATGACGCAGCCCTCGCCGCGTCTCTCGCCGCCGGTGCCGGGCAGGTCCTGCTGGCCCTCCGCGAGCGCGCGGACTCGGGCGACGCGCCCCACGAGGGTGCCGAGCTCGGCAAGGCCGGCGACGCGGCCGCCCAGGCCTGGCTCGCCCGTGCCCTCGCCGCGGCCCGGCCGGTCGACGCCGTCCTCTCCGAGGAGGCGGCGGACGACCCTGCGCGCCTGTCCGCGGCCCGCGTCTGGATCATCGACCCGCTCGACGGGACCCGCGAGTTCGCGGAGATCGACCCGGACGGCACCCGGCGCACGGACTTCGCCGTCCATGTCGCCCTGTGGGTGGCCGGGACCGGTCTCCTCATCGGCGCCGTCGCGCTCCCCGGGCGCGGCGTCGTCCTCGACAGCACCATGGTGGCGCGGGTGACGGACGACGGACCCCGCGCCGTCCTCGAGGGACGACGTCCCCTCCGGATCGCGGCATCGCGCACGCGACCCCCGGCGGTCGTGCGGCGGCTCGCGGCCCGCGACGACGTGGAGCTCGTCCCCATGGGCTCCAACGGCGTCAAGGTGGTCAGCATCCTCGAGGGCGCCGCGGACGCCTACATCCACGCCGGCGGGCAGTACGAGTGGGACTCCGCGGCCCCGGTCGCAGTCGCCCATGGCTCGGGCCTCGTCGCCACCCGCATCGACGGCTCGCCCATCGTCTACAACAAGCCTGACCCGTGGTCGCCAGACCTCGTGATCTGCCACCCGACCCTCGTCGCCCATGTTCACCGCCTGCTGGCGGAGGCCGGGCCGGACGACGCCCCTGGAGCGTCCGCGTGAGCACCCACATCCTGTCCGAGCTGCGGGCCCTCGAGGCCGAGAGCATCCACATCTTCCGCGAGGTCGCGGCCGAGATGCAGCGTCCCTGCCTCCTGTTCTCGGGTGGCAAGGACTCCATCGTGATGCTCCACGTCGCCCGCAAGGCGTTCGCACCCGCGCGCATCCCGTTTCCGGTCATGCATGTCGACACGGGCCTCAACTTCCCGGAGATCCTCGCCTACCGCGACCGCTGGATCGAGAAGCTGGGCCTCAAGCTCGTCGTCGCGTCCGTGCCGGACGCCATCGAGCGCGGCTTCGTGAAGGAGGAGCCCAACGGCTCGCGGAACCGCATCCAGACCCCGGTCCTGCTGGAGACCGCGGAGCAGCACCGGTTCGACGCGCTGTTCGGCGGTGCCCGGCGAGACGAGGAGAAGGCCCGCGCCAAGGAGCGCGTCTTCTCGTTCCGCGACGAGTTCGGCCAGTGGGATCCCAAGAACCAGCGCCCCGAGATCTGGAGCCTCTACAACGGCAAGGTCCACCTCGGGCAGAGCATCCGCGTGTTCCCGCTGTCGAACTGGACCGAGCTCGACGTGTGGACGTACATCGCGACCGAGGGCATCGAGATTCCCGAGCTGTACCTCGCCAAGGAGCGCGACGTCGTGGAGCGGGACGGGATGCTCTACGCCGTCAATGTCTTCACGCCGAGGAGGGACGGTGAGGCCGCCCGCCGGGTCCTGTGCCGCTACCGTACGGTCGGCGACGCCAACCTGACCGCCGCGGTCCTGTCGGACGCGGACACGGTCGCGAAGATCGTCGACGAGATCGCGGCGGTCCGGATCACGGAGCGTGGCGCGACCCGGGGCGACGACAGGACCAGCGAGACGTCGATGGAAGACCGCAAGAAGGAGGGCTACTTCTGATGCCGATGGACCTCCTCCGGCTCGCGACCGCCGGGTCGGTCGACGACGGCAAGAGCACCCTCATCGGCCGCCTGCTGTACGACAGCAAGTCGCTGTTCACCGACCAGCTCGACGCGGTCGAGCGCGTCTCGCGGGATCGCGGCAACGACTACACGGATCTCGCGCTCCTGACCGACGGCCTGCGCGCCGAGCGCGAGCAGGGAATCACGATCGACGTCGCCTACCGCTACTTCGCCACGCCGCGCCGCAAGTTCATCATCGCGGACACCCCCGGGCACATCCAGTACACGCGGAACATGGTCACCGGCGCCTCGACGGCGGACGTGGCCCTGATCCTGCTCGACGCCCGCAAGGGCATCACCGAGCAGAGCCGGCGCCACGCGTTCCTCGCCACGCTCCTGGGCGTGCCGCACGTCGTCGTCTGCGTCAACAAGATGGACCTCGTCGACTTCGACGAGGGGACCTTCGACGCGATCCGCGACGAGTTCAGCGAGTTCGCGACCCGTCTCCGGGTCCGCGACATGACGTTCATCCCCGTCTCCGCGCTCCAGGGCGACAACGTCGTCACCCGCTCCGAGCGGATGCCCTGGTTTGACGGTTCGCCGCTGCTCTCGCACCTCGAGCGGCTCCACGTCGCCTCGGACCGCAACCTCGTCGACGTCCGGTTCCCGGTCCAGTACGTCGTCCGGCCGCAGAGCTACGACGTCCTCGACTACCGCGGGTACGCCGGCACCGTCGCGTCGGGCGTCCTCAAGCCGGGCGACCGCGTCGTGGCGCTGCCCTCCGGCCTCGAGTCCACGATCGCCTCGATCGATACCGCGGACGGCCCGGTCGACGAGGCCTACCCGCCGATGGCGGTCACGATCACGCTGACCGACGAGATCGACATCTCGCGCGGCGACATGCTGTGCCGGCCGGCCAACATGCCCAACGTGTCCCAGGACATCGACGCCCAGGTCTGCTGGATGGACGAGAGCGCGACGCTGATGACCGGGCGCAAGTACGCGATCAAGCACACGACCCGCTGGGCACGCGCGATGGTCCGCGAGCTGAGCTACCGGATCGACGTGAACACGCTCCACCGCGACGAGACGGCCGATTCACTGGCGCTCAACGAGATCGGGCGGGTGATGTTGCGGGTCACGCAGCCGCTGTTCGTGGACCCGTACCAGCAGAACCGCCAGACCGGCTCGTTCATCCTGGTCGACGAGGCCAGCAACAAGACGGTCGCCGCGGGGATGATCGGCCGGACGCACGGCGGGGGCTGACCGCGGGGTGTGGCGCCGCGAGGGAAACCGCCGCCGCTGAACCTCAGAGGCGCGCCCGGACCGCCGCAGCCAGCTCCCGGTGGCGCACGACCCGCGGCATCGCCACCAGGCGCAGGTCGGCGAACGCCATGTGCGCCCGGATCGCCTCGGTGAAGGCGTCGGCGAACCCGGGGTTCCTGTCGGCCATCGGGTCGAAGCCGTCCTCCCACCACAGCCCGAGGATCCGCAGCGTGCCGGCCCTGCAGTCGATGCGCGGCTCGATGCGGCCCACGAACCGGTCGCCGTACAGCAGCGGCAGGACGTAGTAGCCGTAGCGACGCTTCGCCTGCGGGACATAGACCTCCCAGCGGTAATCGAAGCCCCAGAGCCGCAGCAGCATGTCCCGGTCCCAGGCCATCGGGTCCAGGGGCGCGAGGAACGTGACGCCCGCGCCGTCCATCGGCCGCCCGTCGGACTCCGCGGCGACCTCCGCCTCCGACGCGTCGAGGATCGCGAGCTCGTCGCCGGGCACGAACCGCGAGCCCTTGAAGCCCTCGACCACGAGCGGGACGATGTCGCCGCGGTCCACCAGCTCGTCCCGCAGCGAGGCCCGCGCGGCGGTCGCGCCGGTCCCTGCCCAGAGCGAGTACTCCCCCGTCGCCCCGAGGAGACCCGTGCCGCGGTACCGCGACAGCAGCTTGTGGCGGTACTGCTCGCGCTCCGGCTCGCGCCGGGCCAGCAGCTCCGCGGGGAACAGCCGCTCCACGAGGTCGTAGATCCGGCGGTTGCCCTCGCGCCGCGAGATCCCGAGGATCCCGGCCTCGCCGAGCGCCTCGAGCAGCGCCCGGACCTGGTTGGTGGGACGCCAGTACCACTCGATCGCCGCCCGCGGCTCCACGTCCGTGGACGA
>JANNHX010000383.1:0-1943 GCA_031404615.1 Chloroflexota bacterium | reverse complement strand
ATCGCCCGTGGGCGGCGGAGCGTGATCCGTCTTGGCCGGTGGCCCGAGGATTTCACCGAGGTCGGCCACCTCGGGCGTTCCCTCCGTGTCGGCGGCGACGGCATCGGCCGGACCGACCATGAACTCGTGGACAAGACCGCCCATCGAAGTGACCTCGAAGGTCACGGTCTCGCCACGGGCGACACTGATCGCCGACGGGCTGAAGCTGTACCCGGGACCCGCTACCACGCGGACGATGCGGGGGGCAGCGACCGTGCCGGCGACGAAGTCCGCCTCGCCGGGACCCGGGGCCGTGGAGCCGGTGTTGCCGTACCCGCCCATCATGCCGCCGCCGCTGCCGCCCATCATGCCGGACGGTCCGCCGCCCATCATGCCGCCACCGCCGGTGTTGCCGTACCCGCCCATCATTCCAGCGCCAGTGTCGCCCATCATTCCGGCGAGGCCATTGCCTCCGCCGACGACAGTGCCGGCACCGATCAGGAGAACGCCGCCCAACACGAGGCCAGCGCCCAGGATCCCCAAACGGCCGTTCATCGTCCGGCCTCCAGGGTCTGCTTCGCCGCGAGGTACTCGTCCGAGGTCATCTCGCCGCGCGCGAACCGCACGCGCAGAACCTCGATCGCGTCACCACCAGCGGGTGGAGTTGCCTGCCCCTGGGGTGCCTGCTGTGCCTGTCCGACCTTGGCGACCAACCAGGCGACCAGCACGATCACTCCCGCCACCAGCAAGAGTCCGCCGAGCATGCCCAGCCAGCCACCCATCCCGAACCCGAGTCCGGCTCCGTATCCCATCATTGTCAATGGCTCCGTTCTTCGTAGCGCCCCGTCTGGGGGCTCGCCACCAACGATGGGGGCTGTATCTCAGGCTGGCCGCTCGGCAGGGTCAAGTTCGGCTCAAGATGGACCGAGTGGAGCGGCGTGCCGGTAGCCTTCGAACCGGCCGCCGTCCACAAGGACCAGGACCGGCTGCGGCGAGATGGTTCGGCCGGGGAGCGCCGCCTGGCACATCCCCGGCCGTCTCGTGCACCTGTTGACTCCACACTCCCGCTACTGCGCGCCGTCCGGGACGCGGAACCAGCTGCGGCTGCGCGCCGCGTTGTGGACCACGTCGAGGTAGACCTCGCTGTAGGGGACGCTGCCCTGCTCGGTGACCGCCCAGAGGCAGTTGAGCATCGCGCTTGCGACCATCAGGTTGGTCACGACGAGCTGGGGCCGCTCGGCCGCGAGGGCCGCACAGCCGGTGCCCGGCATGACCTCCGAACCTGCCGCCTGGCCGATCTCCGGGTGGATCTCGACCAGGTGGCCATCGACGCTGTACCCGTTCCGGCGGCGGACGAGCTGGACGTGCCGTCGGTCTCGTCGTTGCCGCCGCTGATGAGCGTCGCGTCCGAGAGACCGGCGATGTGTCGGTCGACGAGCGCCCGCGTCGGGTGGTTGTCCACCGCGAGGAGACAGACGTCCCTGAACCACCGCCGATGCGCTGCTCGGGTCGCCGGCACACCCCATCCCAAGCCAGCGCACCAAGATCTCGCCAAGCGAAGGTCGGCCAAGACCCCTCACCCTAACTTTCCGGCCTGTCCTCAGTGGACAAGTTGTGCCTGGCCCTACGTCGGCGACGAGGCGGCGGGATGGCAAGGACATTGGCCGCGTCGGACGCAAACCCCCGGAACCCTCGAACGACCATCCCATTCCGGATCGAGCGGCCGGCCTCGGCCGCCTCCGGCTCCGGGCGCGCTTCAAGGGCCTGGACGAGCTCAAGGATGTCCGGTTCGGCGATCGACAGACGACTCCAGTCCGTCTCACTCGCGATCGCCTGATCCGCGACACGGGCCACGCGGATCGGATCATCCGTCAGGCGGCGGTGCTCGCTCACAGGGCGGCTACGACTTCGTCCAGGTCGGAGAATTGAACCCGGTCCGCTGCGAGCCGTTCGAGTTCGTCGAG
>JANNHX010000382.1:0-4708 GCA_031404615.1 Chloroflexota bacterium | reverse complement strand
GATGCCGAGGCGCTCGAGGAGTCCGACGAGACGCTGGACGAGCGCGTCGAGACCGTCATCGAGGACCTGGACGGTGTCGAACGCGCGCGCGACGGCGAGTCCGTGACCTACGGGCTGGGCGGCAAGCCGTTCGCGGTGCTGCTCGGGGACGTGCTCGAGGTGGCGCTGGACCCAGTCGTCGCCAAGGCGGCGCTGCGGACGGCGAACACGCTGCCGTCGCCGCGCGGCACGGGCTGGATTGCGTTCACGCCCGACGGGATCGACCGCTTCACGCTGGATCGCGCCGAGGCCTGGGTCCGGAGCGCGCACCGGCGGGCCGCCGGGGGCGCGTGACCCGGCGGGCGCCCGAATCCGCTGGCGCGCACGCCGGACATGGAACGACCCCGGTCGGTGACCGGGGTCGCGGCTCGAGAACCGTCACCCGCACGTGGCGGGCGGAGGTCAGGCCTTCGGGGCGGCCAGCGAGGCCAGGCCGAACGCCTGCTCAAGCTGCTCCAGCGGGCGGAAGCCCACGACGCCCTGCGGCTGCTCGCCGGGCTTGAAGTACGCGATGGTGGGGATGCTCATGATTCCGAACGCCTGGGACAGGCGCGGGTTGGCATCGACGTCCACCTTGACGACGTCCACGACACCGTCGTACTTGGCCGCGAGCTTCTCCATCTCGGGAGCGACCATCTTGCAGGGCCCGCACCAGGCGGCCCAGAAGTCGACCACGACCGGCTTGTCGTTGTTCAGCACCAGCGTCTCGAACGTGTCGTCCGTCGCCGCCTTGATCTCCGCCACGTGGCGTTTCCTTTCTCCCGCCTGGCCGGCGGACGCGTCTTCGACCCGGTCAGCGGGCGATGGCTTGAAGAACCTTGTAGGCCTCGAGCACCTTGGGGTCCGCGAGGCGGTAGTAGACCGTGCTGCCGTCCCGGCGTGCCGCAACGAGCCCGGCCGAGCGCAGCACCGCGAGGTGCTGGCTCATGTTCGGGACCTGGCAGCTGACCCGCGTCGCGAGCTCGCCGACGGAGGCCTCGCCACCGGCGAGGGACTCCAGCACGCACAGCCGCTTGGGGTCACCGAGCGCTCGCGCCACCGCTGCGAAGCGGTTGCGGTCCTCGTCGGTGCTTGCCAGGAAGTCGATCACGGGGCTAGTCTCTCACTGTTTGCGCAAAGACGCAAGTTAGCTTGGGGACGGCGGCGATGCGAGGCGGGGCGGCGCCGTCGCGAGGTCGGCGATGCCAGGACGGCGGCGATCCGAGGCGGGCCCGGCTTCGATGCCAGGACGGCGGCGATGCGGCGCCCGCGCGGCGGCTTTGTGGCGCCCGCGCGGCGACCGCGCGGCGACCGAATTCGCGTGGTGCATGAACCCGCGCCTTCCACAGGGGGATCGACGCGCGAGATGGGGACCTGGGGCGTTGAGCCTGCAGCGATGCCCGTCAGTTCATGCACCAGCTGAATTGGCGGGCGTGGCTGCAGCGTCGAGGTGCCGGCTGATAGCCTGCCGGGTGCTCGGAGGCCATCGGCAGGTGGCTCACCGCGCCCGACAAGGAGAACCGCTCGTGAGGATTCGATACGCCAGCATCTTCGTGAACGACCAGGAGGCGGCCCTCCGCTTCTACTCCGACGCGCTCGGCTTCTTGAAGAAGTCCGACATTCCGTTGGGCGAGGGCGTCCGGTGGCTGACCGTCGTCTCACCGGAGGACCCCGATGGGCCGGAGCTCGTCCTGGAACCCGCGACCCATCCAGCCGTCCCGCCGTTCAGGGAGGCGCTGGTCGCCGACGGGATCCCGTTCACGGCGTTCGCGGTCGAGGACATCGAGGCCGAGGTGGCGCGGCTGAAGGGTCTGGGCGTCCGCTTCGTCAGCGAGCCCGCGGACATGGGCCCGGTGATCCTCGCGGTGCTCGACGACACCTGCGGCAACCTGGTGCAGATTGCGCAGGCGAAGCCGATGGCCTGACGCGCGAGTCGCGGTCGGGCGTTCGCGCCACCGACGTTGACGACCCGCGGGCTCGTGTCCACACCCGGCGCTCGCGCATACTCGCGTCATGAGCCATCCCGCCGTGTCCCTGGCCGCGATCCGCGAGACCCGAAGCGCCCTCGGGACCCGCATCCACCACACGCCGATGCTCTCGTCGGCGACCGCCGCGCGGGTTGCCGGGCACAACGCCGGTGCGCGCCTCGCCGACGACCGCCTCTACCTCAAGGCGGAGCACCTCCAGAAGACGGGCTCGTTCAAGCCGAGGGCGGCGCTTGCGCGGATCTCGTCGCTGACGGCGGACGAGCGGAAGCGCGGCGCGATCACGATCTCGGCCGGCAATGCGGGCCAGGCGTACGCGTGGGCGGCGCGCGAGGCCGGCGTGCCGATGACGGTCGTCATGCCCGAGGGGGCGGTCGAGTCCAAGGTTGCGGCCTGCCTCGAGTACGGCGCGGATGTCGTGCTCCACGGCAAGCACGTCGGTGAGTCACTGGTCCGCCTCGAGGAGCTGCGGGAGGAGCGCCGACTGACGCTGGTCCACCCGTACGACGACCCCGAGGTCCTGCTCGGGAACGGGTCCTGCGGCCTCGAGATCCTGGAGGACCTGCCAGACGTCGACGTCATCGTGATCGCCGTCGGCGGCGGCGGGCTGCTGGGCGGTGTGACCGTCGCCGTGCGTGAGAGCCGCCCCCGGACGCGCGTCTACGCCGTGGAACCCACCGGCTCCGACGCCCTCCACCAGGCGATCGCCGCAGGCCAGCCAGTCCGCCTCACCCCGCACAGCGTCGCGGACGGGCTCAACGCGCCGTCCGCGGGGCGGCTCGCGCTCGACGTCGCGCGGCGCTACCTCGAGGGCCTCGTGCTCATCGACGACGCGACGATCCTGGCCGGCCTGCGGTTCAGCATCGAGCGGCTCAAGCAGGTGGTGGAGCCGGCAGGCGCCGCGGCCCTCGCGGCCGTGCTGACGGGCGCCGTGCCGCTCAGGAATGGGGATCGGGTCGCGGTCATCCTGTCCGGGGGGAACGTGGCTCCCGACCGGCTGGGCGCGCTCCTCGCCGACGCCGCGCCGCTCGCCGCTCCGCGCTGATGGACTCGCGGGGGGAGGCGCCGCTCGACGGGCCGGGCGAGCCGTCGGGGGAGCGCCCGCCGCCGGACGTGGCCCCCAGGCTGCCGGCTCTGGCCGCGCCCGCCGCTGCCGACGGCATCGCGCGGTTCGACGCCACGACACCCATGCCGCTTCTGCCGCCGCCGCTCGCGCCCCAGCCACCCCCACCGCCCACGGCGATGCCGGCCTTCGGGGGCATGGGTCGATCTGCGGCACCGCCGCCCGCCCTCGCGCTTGAGCCCGTCAGCGTGGCCGTGCTCGCGATCCCGCTCGGCATCAGGGAGCTCGTCCGGCAGTCACTGGACCTGCTCACGCGTCGCGACGCGGGACTCCGTGGGGCGTCGTTCTACATCGGGTTCATGCTGCTGGTCACGTTCGGGCCGATGGCGGCGACCCTCGGCCTCGCGTTCACGCTGCCGGGCCTCACGGACGTCCCGGCCCTCGACACGCCGGCCACCTCGGACGTGTACGCCGACCCGGGGGCGTGGCCCGCCTGGATCCTCCTCGCCGTCATCCCCGCGATCGTCGGCTACGTCGCCGCAGGCGTCGAGGCGCGCTCCCTGGCTACGGCCGTCATCGGCGGGCGGGTCGAGGGGCGCCCCCTGCGCCTCCGCGAGTCGATCAGCGTCGCGCGTCGCCGGTTCTGGTCCGTGCTCGGCGCCCAGGTCCTCGTCGGGATCATCTCGGCCGTCATCAGCTTCGGCGTACAGGGCGTCCTGCTCGTCGCACTCGCCAGCGGGCAGGAGCTGACCTTCGGCGTATCGCTCGTCGTGTCGGTCATCATCGGCGCGCCGTTCGTCTACGTGCCGGCGGGGATCATCCTCGGCGAGGTGGACATTATCGAGGCGATCCGCCGCACGTTCCGCCTGGTCCGGATGCGCAAGAAGCTGGCCGTGGTGGTGACGCTGTTCGGCGTCCTGAGCCAGTTCATCGTGCTGTTCGGACTGTCCCAGGGGCTCGACATCATCGCGCGGCTGCTCATCGGGGCGGGGCTGGTCGAGACGCTCCCGCGGCCGCTCGTCGTTCCCATCGCCGCGGCGCTGGTGTTCGCGCTCGGCACGCTCACGTTCCTCGTCGAGGCGATCGCCGCGGCCCCGGCCGTCCACGCGTTTGCCGCCCTCACGCACTACACGCACGGGTTGCAGGTTGGCCGCGACCGGCCGGTCACCGGGCGCGCGCTCTGGAACCCGTGGGTGACGCCCGGGCTGGCGATCGGCGCGCTGACGGGGCTCCTGGCGCTCGCGGGTGCCGCTCTCTCGTTCCCGGCCTAGGTTCCCGGTCCGCAGGCTCCCGGATGGTTGACTCGCGGCGGGTTCAGGAGCGCATCCGGCAAGCATGGCCCGGACCCCGGCGCAGGAGCGGGAGCCCCGGGTCCGCAGCCGTCCGGACCCCGGCGCAGGAGCGGGAGCCCCGGGTCCGCAGCCGTCCGGACCCGGCGCAGGAGCGGGCGCCGGAGCGGGCGCAGCCGTCCCGACCCCGGCGCAGGAGTGGGAGGCCCCGGGTCCGCAGCCGTCCGCCTGCGGAGCGTCCGGGATGCGG
Source organism: Chloroflexota bacterium (assembly GCA_031404615.1). Taxonomy (GTDB): domain Bacteria; phylum Chloroflexota; class Limnocylindria; order Limnocylindrales; family CSP1-4; genus CAIXZV01. The sequence goes on along the minus strand of JANNHX010000382.1, from coordinate 103 downwards.
GCGGCTTCCGGTCCCTTGATCGCCATGTGCATCAGGATCTGCCCTTCCACGCAGGGCCCGGGACCCGAAACCCGGGTTTCGTCACGCGATCCCCGCGTGGACA